>QWHO01000790.1 GCA_021404945.1 bacterium CPR1 | reverse complement strand
CAGCAGCACGCTGACGCCGATGGCGAGAATACCCTGATCTCCGACCCCGATCGCCACCACGGTGAGGAGGCGCTGAAGAGCCTCGATTTCCTGGTGGTGGCCGATATCTTCCTGACCGAGACCGCGGCCCTGGCCGACGTGGTCTTCCCGGCCACGTCCTGGGGCGAGACCGATGGGGTGTGCACCAACACCGAACGGCGGGTGCAGCGACTGCGCCAGGTGGTGCCTCCGCCCGGCCAGGCCCGGCCGGACTGGTGGATCATCAGCCAGCTGGCCACCCGTCTGGGTTTTTCTGGCTTTGTCTATGAGCACACTCGCGAGGTTTTCAACGAGCTGTGCTCGCTCTCGCCTATCTACCGGGGGCTGGACTGGGAGCGTTTGGAAGAGGGGTCATTCCAGTGGCCGGTGCCCGACCGCGACCATCCCGGCACTCCTCGCCTGCACGAAGACGGCTTTCTCAATGGCCGGGGCAACGCGACCCGGCCGAGACCATCAGCTCCGAGTACCCGGTCTGGCTGACCACGGGCCGCCGGCTGGAGGCCTATCACACGCGCACCCAGACGGGCCGCTCGCAGGGGATCGAGTATCTCCTGCCCGAGGAATACCTGGAGGTGCATCCCGAGGACGCCCGCGAGTGGGGTCTGTCCGAGGGTGCCTGGTGCACCGTCTCCAGCGCCCGCGGCTCGGTGCGGGTGCGGTCCCGTTCCAGCGACCGCTCGCAGCGGGGCACGGTGTTCGCCAGCTTCAGCTTCGCCAACGTGCCCATCAACGTCCTGACCGGCTCGGGCTACGACCCGATCACCCAGACGGCCGAGCTGAAGGTCTGTCCGGTGCGCATTCGGCCTGACTGACACTCCCGCGCCCTGGCCTGCTCAGAATGCGAACGCCCACAGCCTGTTGACCTGAAGTGTTCCAACGCGTGGCGCCTTAGCTGTCAGGGCTGCAACAGCCCCCGCTGCTTGAAATCGGCCAGAATTTCCTCGTAGATGCCCCGCAGACGCCAGCACTGCTCGCCGTGAGGCCAGGCTTTGGCGAAGTTACCCTGGGTGGCCGCCTCCATTGCAACATCCGTCTGCACGACCAGCTTTCGCTGGGCCTTCATCTGCTGGATAGCCAGCTGACGCAAAAGCTCGGCGTCCAGGTCTTTGCGGTAGGTCTCCTCGTAGGCGTGAAAGAGCGCTGCCAGGACCACGCCTGCGTAGCGGCTGGTCAGCTTTCCCTCCTCGCTGACCTGAAGGTCCTGGTCGGTCAGGGCTTTGGGGCCGAGCCCAAAATAGGCCCAACCGTCCGTTGGCAGGTTGTAGTAGGCAAAGTCCTTCAGAACTCTTCTCAACTGGGCGGCTTGCACTCCCCCGGTTTGCAGATACTCGATGGCATCGTGCGTGAAGGCCTGCAGGCGGGCCTTCTCGCCGGCCTGCCAGCGCGCGTCCGAGGGCCGGCCTCCCTGATAGTAGAGCCTGACATACCAGATTCGAAAGAACTTTTCGTGTACTCGCTGGGCGTAGGCATCCCAATCGGCCTTGGCGGCCCCCGCCAGGGCCAGGGTGAGGGCTGCCAGGTTGCTGTACTGACCGACGGCGGCCACTGCACTCGCGCCCGCGGCCGAGGAGAAATCGCCGGCGGAAGCCGCTTCGGCCGCCTCCAACAACTTCAGGGAGAGGTCCAGGTTGGAGGCCAGCTTCGAGAGCATGGCACAGGCGGGTGAGGGCTTGCGCAGTCTGGAGCTCTCAAAGCCCTTCTGAAGCTTGTCCAGAAAATCGCGCGGCGGCCGTTTGGGGAGCGGGTCGGTCAGCCCCGGT
>QWHO01000340.1 GCA_021404945.1 bacterium CPR1 | reverse complement strand
CAGGGCTTGCTGGCCCGGCTTGAGCGCGTCGCCCTCCAGAACCAGCAGCGCGCCCAACGTCTCCAACGTGCCCGCGTAAAAGCGGATGCGGCTGCGATGCTTGACCGGCCGGGGCAACCGCTCGAGCAGATCCAGGCGGGCGTCCAGCCTCTGGGTGGGCGTGAGCAGACCCGGCGGAGCCAGCCACTGGCCGCGCTCGAGCGCGGCCGACTCCACCCCTGTCAGGTTGACGGCCACCCGCTGGCCGGCCTGGGCCTCCTCCACCGCCTGAGCGTGCACCTGCAGGCCGCGCACTTTCGTCTCGAGGCCGGAGGGAAGCACCACCACCGGGTCGCCCTTGCGCAGGGTGCCGCTCCACAGCGAGCCGGTCACCACCGAGCCGAAACCTGACTTGACGAAGACCCGGTCGATGGGCAGCCGGAAGGGGGCCTTGCGATTGCGCGGGGGAAGCTGACCGAGCAGCTCGGCCAGCACCCGCTTGAGCTCGTCCAGGCCCTCTCCGCTGCGGGCCGAGACCCGCACCAGAGGAGCCTCTCTGAGAAAGGTGCCGGCCAGGTAGGCGCGCAGGTCGTCCTCCACCAGCTCCACGAAATCGGCCTCCACGGCGTCGATCTTGGTCAGCACCACCAGCCCGGCTCGAGTCTTGAGCAGCTCGAGGATCTCCAGGTGCTCGCGCGTCTGGGGCATCACCCCTTCCTGGGCGTCCACCACCAGCATGCCCAGGTCGTAGCCGCCCACGCCGGCCAGCATGTTCTTGAGGAAACGCTCGTGGCCAGGCACGTCCACGATGCCGGCCACGATCTCGCCGGGCAGCTCGAGGTGGGCAAAGCCCAGGTCGATGGAGAGGCCGCGAGCCTGCTCCTCGGGAAGCCGATCGGTCTCGATGCCGGTGAGGGCGCGGATCAGAGTGCTCTTGCCGTGATCGACGTGGCCGGCGGTGCCGACGATGAAATGCTTCACAGGGGCGTGGTTCCTCCCCCTGCACCGCCTTCCTCCAGGAATGGGGCCTGGCGACGAGAACCGCCCCGCCCATGAGCCCTCGCCAGTGGATGGCCGTTCTGCTCCTGGCCGCCCTGATCCTGGCGGGCGGGCTGATTGTGGCTCGACGAGTCGAGCAGGCCGCCCCGCGCGAGACCCCGGTCGCCCCCTACCGGCTGCCCCTGCTCGCACCCGGCACGCGAGAGGAGATCAAGCAGCTCAAAGCACGAGCCCCTCTCGACCGGGCCGCGCTGGCCCGGGCCTACCTTGCCCGGGCGCGCGAGACGCGCGATCCGGCCATGTACCTCCTGGCCGAGGAGAACGCCCGCCTCTCGCTCAAGGGCACGGCCCGGCTCAACCCGAGCGCCGAGCTGGTGCTGGCCCACCTGGAGGTGGCCCGGCACGATTTTAAGAGAGCTCTGGAGCGCATCGCTCGCATTCTCGACCAGGATCCCGCCCAGCACGCAGCGCGAGCGCTCAAGGCGACGGCCCTGCTGGCCCTGGGCCAGGTGAAGCCGGCCTCCGAGCTGGCCGACCAGCTCGCTCTCCAGCAACCGGGCCTGACCAGCACGGTGCTGCGAGCCCAGACCCTGGTGGCCCGGGGGTTGGATGAGGAGGCCGCCCGCGAGCTTTGGAAGGGGATCGACCGCGAGCAGGCGGGGGAAACGCTTTCCTCGCAGCAGGCCCGGGTGCTGCTCTCTCGCCTGTATGCGCGCCACGGCAAGCTACGGCTGGCCGAGGCGGTGCTCGGGTCGGCTCTCACCCTCGGACGCGACCCGGCGGCGCTGGCCGAGCTGGGACGGGTGGACCTTTCCCGGAAGCGATGGAACGCCGCTCGCGAGCATTTTGCCGAGAGCTATGCGCTGGGGCGCGACCCCAGCGCCCTGCAGGGGGTGGCCCTGGCGCTCGAGGGCCTCAGGCTCGGGCGAGAGGCGGCCGAAACTCGCCAGCGGGTGGAGGAGGCCTACCGGCGCGAGCTGGAGGGCCAGCAACAGATGGGCCACCGGCGGGCCCTGGCCGGGTTGCTGCTCGAGCGGGGAGATTCTCGCGAGGCGGTGGAGCTGATGCAGGCCGAGCTGGCTCTACGGCGGGACTTCGAGACCTTGATGACGGCGGCCCGAGCGCTGCGCCAGGCGGGCCGGCCAGAGGACGGGTGGGCTCTGATGGAGGAGGCCTTTGCGCAGGGCTATCGGGACGCCCCTGCCTGGCGCGAGCGGGCCGCCCTGGCCGAAGCCCTGAAACGGCCCGAGGAAGTCGCCCGGTGCCGTGAGGAAGCCCTGAGAATCAATCCGGTGGCACTCCCCGAGCTGCCTTCACCGCCCGTGGAGCACTGAGAGGGACTGCCTTCAAGACGGCAGGCACACGGGACCTGTCACTCGTCTACGCGCAAGCTGCTCAGCGGGTTGCCAGCAAGGCCTCCACCAGCTCGTCCTCTTCCTCGGCAAAGACCGTGCGGGTATCGAGCCATATCGAGTCCTCGGCCCGGCGCACCATGACCGGCGGGTCGTGACGGCGCAGACGGGCGGCCCAGGCCTCCTCATCCCCGCGCAGGCGCACCAGGTGGGTCGGCAGGTCCTTGCCGGGCAGGCTGCCTCCCCCCACCATCGAGGACCCAGGCTCCACGGTCGCCGCCTCAAGCCGGGCGGCCAGGCGACGGGCTCGCTCTTCCAGGTCGCTGGCTCGCAGCATGCGCAGCACGGGGATTTCCTCGGGAGCTTCCAGATAGAGGCGCAGGGTAGTCTCCAGAGCGGCCACCGTGAGCTTATCGACGCGCAGGGCGCGGGTCAGGGGATTTCTTGCCAGCCGGGCGATCAGAGCGCCGGCGCCGACGATGATGCCGCACTGGGGCCCTCCCAGCAGCTTGTCGCCCGAGAAGGCGACCAGGTCGAAGCCGGCCCGCACCATCGATCTCACCGAGGGCTCGCCCAGCACAGCGGAAAGCTCCTCGTCGAGCAGCCCCGAGCCCAGATCGAGCACGCCGGGCACCCCCCGCGCGCGGGCCAGGGCGGCCAGCTCGGCCGGGTCGGGGGCCTGGGTGAAGCCCAGCATGACGAAGTTGGACATGTGGGTGGACAAGAGCATGCCGGTTTCAGCCCTCAGAGCCCCCTCGAAGTCGCGCAGATAGGTCTTGTTGGTAGTGCCCACCTCGATCAGGCGAGCCCCTCCCCGGGCCAGCACGTCGGGCACGCGGAAGGCGCCGCCGATCTCGACCAGCTCGCCCCGCGAGCAAACGACCTCGCGGCCGCGGGCCAGCTCGTCCACCAGCAGCAGCATGGCGGCGGCGTTGTTGTTCACCACCAGGGCCGACTCGGCGCCGGTCAGGCGAGCGAGCAGGCCCACCAGGTGGCTGTAGCGGCTGCCTCGCTGGCCGGTCTGAAGGTCGAGCTCGAGGTTGGAGTAGCCTTGCGCCACCCGCGTTACCGCTTCCAGCGCCCGAGCGGCCAGCGGAGCGCGGCCCAGATTGGTATGGAGCACCACGCCGGTGGCGTTGATGACGCGCCGCAGGGTCTTGCCCAGCCAGTCGTGCAGCAGGGCCTCGGCCTGTCGCAAGATGACCTCGGCCGGATCCGAGGCTCCGCCCCGGGCTCGCAGCTCGGCCGCCGCCAGGCGCAGGGCGTCGGTCACCAGGGTCCGTGGCCGGGCGGCCAGCTCGGGTCTTGCCGCGGCGGCCTGAAGCAGGCTGTCGATGCTGGGGATAGCCCGCAGGTTGCTCTTCATGCCCGGTTGCTTGGCTGCGGGCCGAGCAGCGACCTGCCGGAACTGATCCCGATCATATTCGCTCCGACGCTCCAGGCCTATCCTGGAGCAGAGAGTCCTTCGAGGAGGTCGACAAACATGCGAATTGGCACGTTCCTGGGAGCCCTGGTGCTGGCCCTGGCACTGCTGGCCCCGGTCAGCGGGCAGAACTGCCCACCTGGCTCACCCTGCAACCCCGGGCCATCGGGGCCTCCTTCCGGCCCCGGTGGCCCTCCTCCCATCCTCGGACCTGGCATCGAGAATGGCGACGGCGAGGGAGCCGGCCAGGACCAGGGCCAGGGCGAGGAGGGCGAGACCGAGGAGCCGGTAGGCAACTTTAGCGACTGGCTTCAGAACAATCCCGACTCACCGCTGAGCAACCTGACCAACCAGGCAGCCAATGATCCAGGGCTGCAGCAGGTGCTCAACGGGCTGACGCCCTCCGAGTTGACCAATCTGGGCAGCCTGCTGACCACCTACCAGACCGCCATCAACAAGTATGTGAAGGACAATCCACGTACGTGGGACACGGCCCCCGGAGGGGTGCGCAACTTCCTGAACACCCTGAGCGGTGACTTCTACACGCGAGGCTGCGCCGACATGCAAGAGCAGGCCGTGAACGCCCTTGGCCCTCACACCGGGGGCAAAAACCCCTTCACCGTCCACCCCTACAGCTGGGTTCCGGGTGCGGTGCGGCAGGTAGGAGTGTACGGTGGGGCACCGCTGGTAATGATTATGGTGGTCAAGGGAGCCGGAGCCGGCACCGCTCTGGCCGGCCCGGCCGGCACCATCGTGGGCGGAGCGACCGGAATTCTCGTCGCTGTCGGCACCGGCAACACCGAGCACAACATGGCTGCCATCCAGTCGACCAGAAATCCCAACCTGATCATCGTGCTCGACCCGCACGCTGTCCAGACTGGCAATCCCGAGTCGGTTCACGGGCCCGACCACTACACGGGTCCTACGGGTAGACCAGAGCTGGGCCCGCCCAAAGTGCCAGCGACCCCCACGACGGGGGGTCCCAAGCCTGTGGACAGGGGGAACGTGAGATGAGAAAGCTTCTCGTTTGGTGCGTCGCTCTGCTGACGCTGCCCGTGCTGGCTGCCGCGGAAGCGAGCAAGATCCAGCTTCGCTATCATCCTGAGCCCAGGACAACCTGGATCACCGAGGGCCATCTCAGCATCAAGAGCCAGGTCAAGTTTCCCAACGGCGAGGCCAACTCGGCCGAGGAGCAGGACCTGGTCTGGGAGGACCAGATCGCCGAGCGTGATTTAACGGGGACCTGCTCGGTGGTCCGCCAGGTGCGCAAGTGGAGTCGAGCAGGGGATGCGGAAAACCTTGCCCCTGCGGGCCACTTTCACCTGAGCGTCTCCAAGCTGTGCGAACAGAAAGCAGGGGAAGACGGCGGGCCTCCCGGGCTCATGGACCAGCCACCCCTCTTCCCGCTGCGCAACGTGGGAGTGGGAGAGACCTGGCCCGTGGAGCAAGTCAGCAAGGGGACCGTCGGGCTCGACTCCAAGCCAGTTCCGATTGAAACGAAGATGCTCGGAACCGGCAAACTGATCAGCCTGGACGACCAGAAGGCGGTGCTGGAGTTTTCGCTCCAGGTCACCTCGCAGGGCCAGAACGAGCGGGCGGCAACCACCGCCCAGAGCACCGTGCAGTGGACCATGCACGTCGACCGCGCCACGGGAGTGCCAGTTTGGCAGAAGACCGTGACCAGCACAGAGCAGACCGTCACGCTGGGAGGCTCGGTCATCATTCCGAGCCGCAGCGATACCGTGCTCGAGCTGAAGACCTGGCTTGGCCCCTGAGCTTCGGGCCAACCGATCGCTGGCTCGAAGCCCCTCTTTGCTAGAACAAGATTTCGATTCAAGCCCCGGTGAAGAAGATTCTTCTCCCCACCACGCCTGGATCGAAGGCTTCATGCGGGGGAGCGAACAGTTTGTTCGGGATTGACACGCTGACCGCCCTGCGGTTATAGTTCGGTTGTCGACGGCGACGTTGACCGAATCGGCGAAACGACAAGCCGACGCACCGGTGAGCGAAAGAAACCGGCGGGCTGCCAGAGACCGAACCTGGCAGGGGTAGCGCGCAGACCAAGCACGCCGCGGTGTCTCGACCGCGTCACGCATCGAGGCAGGCCTGGGACGAGCTCGAGACCGCGAGGCTCAGCACACCGCAAGGTGTCCCCGAGCGAGTTGGACCAGGAAGTGCCGGTGAGGAATGGGGCCGGCTTCCAGCCTCGGCTGGTATACACCGACGAGTCGTGCTCGTCGGCGCCCCGGGAAGCGAGAGAACCGGACGGTCTGCCGCTCGAAAGTCGGCAGGGGTAGCGTGCATACCAGAGTTACGCCGCAGGGTCTCAGCTGCGAAGAAGGCTGAGACGCCCGGCTCGACTAACCATCGAGCCGAGCAAGAGGCCGACACAGAACGTAGAGTCGGCCGCCCCGGCGAGCGAGAGAGCCGGCGGGCTGCCAGAAACCGAAACCTGGCAGGGGTAACGTGCAGACCTGAGCACGGAGCAGGGCCTCGACTGCGTGGTCAAAGCGAGGCGGGCCTGGAACCGGGTCGGGACCGTGAGGAGAAGCGTTCGGCGTAAGCCGACCACCGACTGCAGGTTGCACCAGGAGTGCCCGGTGAGGATGGAGCCGGGTCGCAAAGCCACCCCTCACCGGGTGGCTTTCGTGTTTTCTGACGTGCACGCCCAACGAGCTTTCCAGAGTCAGACCACCTGGATGGCTGGCTCGCCTGCCTCGGTCTGGCCCACCACGGCCGCCCCGGGCAGATCGGCGAGCACCTCGCTGACCCGCTCCGGGCTCACCCCGAACAAGAGCCCGCCCGAGGTCTGGGCGTCGCACAAAAGGTCGCGCAACACGTCGGGGGCCGAGTCTTCCCAGTGCAGCCGGCCCGAGCTCTCGAGCCAGACGCGGTTGGCAGCCGAGCCGCCGGGAAAGCACCCTGCCCGGCGCAGCTCGACAGCTCCCGGCAAGAGGGGCACCAGGGCCGACTCGAAGGTCAGCGCCACCCGGGAGGCGCGAGCCATCTCCATGGCGTGGCCGAGCAGGCCGTAACCGGTGATGTCCGTGCCACCCTGTGCCCCAGCCCGCACCATGACATCGCGGGCCGCCGCGTTCAGACGCTCCATGCTGGCCACGGCGATCTCCAGCAGCTCGTCGCTGAGCTCGCCCCGCTTGAGGGCGGTGGTCAAGACGCCCACCCCGACCGGCTTGGTCAGGATCAGCACCTGCCCCGGGGTCAGTCCTCCCTTGGTCACCAGCTCATGCTCCTGCACCAGCCCGGTGACCGAAAGGCCGAATTTGGGCTCGGCGTCCTCCACCGTGTGGCCGCCAGCCAGCAGCGCCCCGGCCTCGTGCACCTTCTCCAGCCCCCCGCGCAGGATGTCGTTGAGCACGTCGG
>QWHO01000339.1 GCA_021404945.1 bacterium CPR1 | reverse complement strand
GCCGACAGACAAGTCTGTCGGCGCCAGCTACTGCAAGACCTTCACGCTTCACTTCAAATTCCTGGCACTCGCAAGCGCTCGCCCGGCAGGTTGCGCTGCCGGGCGGCTTGAACCCCTTCCCCAGAGCCTGCGGGGGCTTCGTGAAACGGGGGGGAAAAAACCTTCAAGCTGGACCCGGAACGAAACCCGGGACCGCTTGACCGGTTGGATGCAAGCAGAAGGGCTGAGTAAAGCCCGAAACTCCTGAGAGGTGGTAGACGTGATGTCACTGATGGGTAAGGCGCTGCTTGGTCTGGGTCTGGCAGCTTTCTTCCTGGGCGGTCAGCCAGCTTACGGCCAGACTCCCGACGACCAGGGAACCCCCCCCAAGGCCGGCCAGCAATGCCGGGTCAAGGGCGGCAAGGAGGGCAGACGGGCCTTCCTGGGCAGCCTCAACCTGACCGAGCAGCAAAAAGAGCAGCTCAAGGGCCTCAAGGACCTCTCCCGTGAGGAGCGCGAGGCGCGAGTGAGGGAGATCTTTACCCCCGAGCAGTACGCCAGACTGCAAGAGCACAAATCTCAGGCCAGGTCGAGGCGTGGCGAAGGATTGAATCTGAGCGCCCAGCAGAAAGAAGAGCTCAAGGGCCTGAAGGATCTTTCCAGGCAAGAGCGCGACGCCCGCCTGAAAGAGATTCTAACCCCCGAGCAGTACGCCAGGATGCAGGAGCGCCACGGCAAGATGGCCGAGCGCCGTCAGAAGATGGCCGCTGAGCTGGGCCTGAGCGAGTCTCAGAAAGAGCAGATGAAGCAGGCTATGAAGCAGGTGCGCGAGCAGTCCGAGGGGATGAGCCACCAGGAGCCAACTCGAGAAGCTCGAGCAGATGAAACCGGGCCGCCGGGATCGCAATTGACCGAGGTCGTGGGGTCACCCTGATTCGAGCGGCTCCAGAAAAGAGAAGGCGCGGCCGACGGAAAGGTCGCGCCGATCAATCATCGATGTCTCGCTCGACAAAAAAAGAAGGCCGGAGGAGCTCCTCCGGCCTTCTTGCACGACCGACCACCCTGTCGTCGTCAGTTCTTCTGGTAGTTGAGCTGGAACTTCGGGGTCAGGCTGCCGCGCGGCATGGATGAGCCGGCGGGATGCTTGTACTTGCGGTTGATGGACCAGCTTTTGTCGGGCTCGAGGTTCGGGCCGTAGAGGGTGGCCTGCTCCCAGGTCTTGCCGTCGGGGCCGACCAGCTGATAGCGAGCCGACACGGCTTTGGCGGTGGCGTAGCCATTGTTGACAACTTCGGCGGTGATGGTGATCTCACCCGTGTAGTCGTTGGCGTTGGCGGCTTCGTTTTGGACCACCAGGAGAGCCTCTTTGGGGGCCTCGGGGGCAGGGCTGGGAGAGGCGGCTGGAGCGGGGCTCGGGCTGGGAGTGGTGGCGGCGACCGGCTCCTCGGCTTTCTCGGTTTTCTCCGACTTGGAACCCTTCTCGCTCTTGGCGCCTTTTTCTGTCTTTGCGCCTTTCTCGGTCTTGGCGGACTTCTCGCCCTTCTCGGACTTCTCGCCCTCCTCACCCTTTTCGGACTTCTCGCCGGTCTCGGTGGCCTCTTCGGCCTTCTCACCGGTCTCCTCGCCCTTTGTGGCTTCTTCGGCCTTGGCAGCGGCCTCTTCAGCGGCCCTGGCAGCGGCCTCCTCGCGGGCCTTCTTGCGGGCTTCGGCAGCGGCCCGGGCGGCGGCTTCCTTGTCCGCCTTGCCCTTGGCCACATCGGCGGCGGCGGCCATCTCGGCGTCCGTGATCTCGTGGCCTTTGACCACGTCCACGATGCCAGTCGCGTTGTTAGCGTTCACCACGAAACCCAGCCCGCGCGCCAGCGGTTTCAGGGGAGCATACAGTCGGTTGCCCCGGGTGACGGTGTCCACCTCGAGGCTGCGTCCACCGTAGCTGAGGCGCACCGCGTCGTTCAGGTCGGGAGCCGTGCCTCGACCTTCACGAATCATAATTTCACCGTTCCCGAGCTGCCACGTGAATCCAGCGGCGCGGAGGAAGCTGTCCACAGGTACATAGGACTCTCCCCCGATGATGACCACGTCTTTGAACGCACGGTTGCGCACGAATACCTGGGCGGCATCGGCCAGCGGGGCCAGAAACGCCACCAGAGCGAGCACGGCCAGTGCGTGAGTCCATCTGAGCTTCATTGCGTTGCCTCCTTGGAAAGTCTGCGGTGCTTCTTGAAACAGGCTCTAGTTCCTTTTCGAGCCGCTGGAGCCAGGAGAGCTAAAGTGCGAGGCCTATGGCCTTGCACTCTGCAACGCACGTGACGCTCGACGCATCAGCGAACCTCGAAGCGTGTCTCGCCGACCTGGATGAGATCGCCCACGTTCAGCTCTACCCGCTTGGTGATGCGGTGCCGGTTGACCCAGGTGCCGTTGGTTGAGCCCAGGTCTTCCACCCAGAAGAACTCCCCTTCACGGCTGATGCGGGCGTGAGATCGGGATGCGGCTGTGTCGTGGGCCAGCACGATGGTTCCCTCTTCGCGGCCGATCACCACCGGCTCGTCCCCAAGCACCAGGTCGATCTGCCCATCTTGCGAGGTGATCCGGCTGACCACGGTGGGGGAGCCGTCCACCGGCACCGGCGGCCGGGCCGGCTCAGGCGTGGGTGCTTGCTCAGCCTTTGGCTCGGGAGCTTGGGCCTGGGCCGGAGGCTGGCTGCCCGGAAGTCTCAACCCCAGCCGCAGGGCGAAGGGCACGTAGCCCGGGTCTTCGGCCATTGCGGCGGCGTGCTCCTGGTTGCCATCCTGGGCCCATCCCTCGGCGATCAGGGCGTCGCCAAGCGCGTGGCGCAGGTCGAGGCGCAGCATGGGGTCGAGGCTGACTTGCTGCAGAGCTTTTCGATAAAGCTCGCGGGCAGTGATGGGGTCGCCCAGGGCAGCGCAGGAGAGGCCGAGCAAGAGCAGATTGGCTGTCTGCAGGTTGGAATCGGGCAAGAACTCGCGCAGCAGCTCGTAGACCTCGCGCGGTTTGCCCTCTTCGAGCCGAAAGACAGCCAGGAAGAAGTTGGTCACCGGCTCGCCCGGCAGCACCTTCAAGAGTTGCTCGAGGCTGTGGGCGGCGTCCTCCAGTTTGCCGGCCTGGCGCTGGCTCAGGGCCAGCAAGACGTTCAGGCCCACCAGGTCGGGGAAGAGGCAGAACACGCTGCGGCGAGTGAGCCACACGTTGACCCCGAAGCTGGGCAGGTTTTTCCGCAGCGATTTGCCCAGCCGCTGCTGGGTCAAAAGAGCGGTATCGAAGTGGCGCGTGGCTTCGCTGGCCTGGCCCTGCTCGAGCAAGAGCGTGCCCAGAACGAAGTAGGCGTCGGTCAGAGTGCTGTCCTTGTTGATGGTCTCACGCAGGCGGGCGATGGAGCCGGTCAGGTCGCCCTGCATCAACAGGCCACAGGCAGCCGCGAAGAGCTTGTCGCCGCCGGGGGTGGTCAGGTTCTTAAGAAATCCTCCGGCGCCGGGACGGGCGGCGGCCTGGGATTCGAAAAACCGGGAGGTGACCTTCAGCGCAAATTCCGGCGCGCGGTCGGGTTGAAAGTAGAGCCCGCTCTCCAGGGTCTCTGATCCATCGTCTTTGGACTTGAGGGCCCTGGACATTTCGTCCACGCCTTTGCCCATCAACTTGCCGGCCAGCCCCAGGCCCCCCCGCAGAGTCCCCAGCATTTCAGTCGGTTCCATGGTTGCCCCCTTTATGAAGCGCGGAACACCATCTCGGTTTTTCCCAGCCGCAGCCGGTCACCGTCCTTGAGGGCCGTCTGCACGCCCGCCTGCAAGCGGGTATCGTTCAAAAACGATCCATTGGACGAGCCCAGATCTTCGTAGAGAACCCCACTTTCGCCTTTGAGCACCCGACCATGGCGTCGGGAGATGAACGACTCGGTATCCACGTCGGTCAGGTCCACGTCGGGATAGATGCCATCTACCGGCGAGCGGCGGCCGATCTCGATGGTATCCTTGGAGACAGGAAACTCGCGGCTGCCGTCGGCCAGGGAGAGCCGGATGCGCGCGACGGCCGGGGCCGCCACCGCGACCGGCTCGCTTTGGGAGGAGACGCTGACGGCGGGGGGGCTGCCCGAAGTGCCCGACAGGCTGGCCCCGCAGTCTTCGCAATAAGCCTCATAGCTTGGGTTCTCGGCTCCGCAGCTGGCGCAAACCAGTACTCCACCCTCGCCCGAAGGCTCGGGGGTCGGCTCGGTTTCTTCACTGGTGGGCGGAGTCGGGGAGGCCGGTGCCGGCGGAGGATTCGAGGCAGCTGGAGTCGCTCCGCCGACCGGCAAACGAGCCCCACAATCCTCGCAGTAGGCGGACCCGTCGAGGTTGTCCGACCCGCAGACGCTGCACTTCATTTCCCTTGACTCCTCCTTGGTTTCGTTGCCGGCGCTTTACCCAACCACCCGGCCTACTCCTGCTGCTGAGGGGAGGGGGTCGGCATGGGCACCTGATCGAGCAGCTGCGTCAGCTTTCGGGTGCCGTACTCGAGCTTCTTGGTTCCGGCCGCTGTGGCCCCCGAGCCCCGCTCGATCCGTTGGGCCTCGGCCAGGGCCTGCTCGGCCAGCTCGCGCTGGCCGTGCTCGAGCAACTGGGTGGCGGCCGAGCGCAGAAGTTGGGTTGCCTTGCCCCGGTCACCCGACTGGGCCAGCTCCAGGGCCCGGGTTTGCTGGCGGAAGACGCTGATAGCATCCACGACATTCATGACCCGGGGCGTCACCATGGAAGCCTGGGCCGAGTCAGCGGTGTAGCCGATCAGCACGTCCTGGTTCACCACCCGCTGAGGCTGGCCGGGAATCTCGTAACGCAGGGCGGCCTGGGTGATGCGGTAGCGTCCCGGTTGGCGCGAGGGTAAGATCAACTCGAACAAGAGCGAGGTGGTTTCGTCCTTCTGCAGGTCGCCCAGTGTCAAGGTGGCGGTGCGGTCCACGGTGGCCAGCTGACCCAGGTCGTTGATCAGCGGCTTGACTTTGTAAGCCCGCCGGATCTTGACATCCTTGGCCAGCTTGAGCTCGAGCACGGGATTTCGCACCACGATGCTCTGCACGCCCTTGAGCTCTTTTTCGAAGATGGTGGGGATGTCGCGGGGGATATCGATGTAGTAGGAGGTTCCCCGGCACGCGTTGGCGATATCGAGCAGGAACTTTTCATTGAAGTCGTCTCCCACACCGATGGTGCTCACCGAGATCCCCTCGGCAGCGGCCATCAGGCAGGCTTCCTTGCAGTGACTCTCGTGCAGGGTAAGACCATCAGTGAGCAGGATCACGTGGTTCATCCGCTCGCGCGAGAAATTCTTGCGAATCTCATCCACCGCGGCGCGAATGCCGTGCAACATCTCGGTACCGGAGCCCACGTCGATCTGGTCGATGTTCTGCACCATGCGGCGAGCCGATTGCTTGTCATAGATCTGGCTCGAGGGGATCAGCACCCGGGCCTTGTCGGCAAAGGCGATAACCGAGCAAAGGTCGGTGGGACGAAGCTTCTCCAGAACGTGGCTGACGGCAGAGATCACATAGTCAAGCTTCTCGGCGGCATACATCGAGCCGCTTTTGTCCAGCACGATGGCCAGATTGAGAGCTGCCGAGCCGACCCCCACCTCGGCCGTTGGCCGCAGCTCGGCCAGCAGATAGACGAGTTTGTTCTCGCTGGTGGTGAGAACGTTCTCATAGCTCAGATAGGTTGACAGGTCGACTTCGCCCACGGGGTCCTCCGGTATCGTCTGTGGGGGCACTGTTTCCCACCCAACCCGGAAAGCCCTTCAGAGCCGCTCGCAGGGGGCGGTCCTGGAGGAATCCGGCCCGCAGCTCGAAGGCAAATGCTCATGGAGCCTGCCATCCGCTGGGGTGAGGTCAAACGACTCGAGATCCGCTATACCGGCAACCTGCACGGCGACTTGGAGCAACTGCCCCGCCTGGCCACTCTGGTCAAGCGCGAACGAGCGGCCCGGCCCGAGCTGCTGTTGCTGGACACCGGGAATTTTTCACGCGGCAGCGAGCTGGCCGAGCGCTTTCAGGGGCGACCGGTCGCCGAGGTTTTGGCTCACCTGGGCTACCACGCCGCCGCCATCGGAGAGGACGAAGTTTCCTGGGGGATGGAGGGCATCCTGGAGCTGGCTCGGGCCATGCGGTGCCCTTTCCTTGCTGCCAACTGGCGTTTTCCGGAGCGGGAAGAGGTGGAGCTGAGCCGGCTGCTGTGCGGCTACCTGCGCCTGCAGCGGACGGGGATGGATGTGATCGTGGCGGGACTTGGTCCCCCCAAGGCGCCTCCCGGCGTCGAGGTGCTGCCGGCCCGGCAGGCCCTCCAGTCCGTGCTCGACGAGGTGGGGCCCGACCAGCCCCTGGTCTTGCTCTCTCAGTTAGGCTATCATGAGGACCGCCAGCTGGCCGAGTCCTTTGACGCCTTGCAGGTTATCTTGGAGGGCGTGGCCTACGCAGGCTTCACCGAGGTCGTCCAGGTCGCTCACACGCTGGTCGTGCCTTCCACCGCGGGGGCCACCTCGTTGGGGTCGCTGGGCCTGGACCTGACCGGCACGCTGGTGATCGAATCGCGAGGAGAGCTTTGATTGCAGGACAAGAAAGAGAAACTGGTGCTGCGCACCTTCAAGCGAAGGGAAGACCCGTTCCCCCCCCCGGGCCAGCCGGTCAGCAAGACTCTTTACCCGGGGAATTACGTGCTTTTTTGCTCGGCCAGCTCGTGTGTGCACTATCACGGCATGCAGGGGTCGCTTCCCTTCTGGTCCGAGGATGCCCCCGAGGTGCTTGATGTTCTGCGTTGCCCCGAATGCGGCAGTCCTGCCGTGCGGCCCCCCCGTGAGCACCCCGAGGACTCGGATGCTTGAAGGAAAACGGCACTCCTTCGCGCATAGTTGACACCGCTTTCCTATGCCGAAATTCAACTCAACCGGTGACTCGGAGCTCGACGACCTCGTCGAGCGGATCGTCGAGCATCATGCGACCTCGCCGCAAGCCGACCTTTTGCGCCAGATCGTGGTCAGCGCCATGAAGCTGATCAGTGACGGTGCCGATCGCGGGGACATGAAGCTGATCAACACGACCCTCAAGGAGATGCGCTACTCCTTCAAGGTCTTCATGCCTTATCGGCGACGCCGCAAAGTCAGTGTTTTCGGCTCGGCCCGCACTCCCGAGGGCCACCCGGACTACCTGCAGGCCATGGAGTTCTCTCGAATGATGGCTGAGCGGGGCTACATGTGCATTACCGGGGCCGGAAATGGGGTCATGAAGGCCGGTCACGCCGGAGCGGGAGCACAAAATTCTTTCGGGGTCAATATTCGCCTGCCTTTCGAGCAGACCGCCAACGAAGTGATCGATGGTGATCCCAAGCTGGTCAATTTCAAGTATTTCTTTACCCGCAAGCTTGCCTTCATCAAGGAGACCCACGCTGTGGTGTGCTTCCCGGGCGGATTCGGCACCCACGATGAGGGCTTCGAGACCCTGACCCTGATCCAGACCGGTAAGTCCTATATGCTACCGGTCTTGTTCGTGCATCCACCCGAGACCGGATTCTGGAACGATCTGGACAGCTATATCCGCAAGCGGCTCCTGCCGGCCGGCATGATCAGCGAAGAAGACCTCCATCTCTACCTGGTGACCGACTCGGTGGAGCGGGCCTGCGATGAGATCACCACCTTCTACCGACGCTATCACAGCATGCGCTATGTGGGTGACGAGCTGGTCATGCGCCTGGAGTCCCCCGTGAGCGAGGAAGATCTGGCCCAGATCCAGGCCGAGTTCGCCGATCTGCTGGTGGAGGGGGGGGCTTTTCGACAGGCTCCCGCCTTGCCCGACGAGGCCGATGATCAGCCCATCGTCCATCTGCCGCGGCTCATCTTTCGCTACCACCGGCGACGCTATGGGCGGCTCCGTCAGCTCATCGATCGGATCAACTCCTTCGGCCCGTGAGCCAGGAGGAAATTCGGGATCTGGCCGCCCTGGCCAGCGTCATTTCGGCTACCGTCCAGAGCTACGAGCCGGCTGAGGTTATGCGCACCGGGCTGCAGCGCCTGGTGGAAGTGCTGCATATGGACATCGGGGTGATCCACCTGCGCGATGGCGAGGACTTGATCCTTGGCTCGGGCGTCAACCTCAGCCGGCTCACGATCCAGGAATTGCAGCGCTTCCCGCTTTCCGAGGACCGCTTTACCGTGCGCTGTTTGCTGGAGAACAGGGCGCTCATCTTCGACCCTTCGGCAACCGATCACTACCCGGACTCGGCCTCCGGGCTGGCCCGCGAGGGGCTCAAGTCGGTGGCAGCCGTGCCCATTCCAAGCCCGCTGGGACCGGTGGGGGTTCTGGTGGTGGGCAGCGCCGGCGCGGTGACGCTCTCGCAAGACCACCTGGTGTTGCTCCAGGCCGTCACCAACCAGGTGGGAGTGGCCCTGGAGCACGCTCGCCTGGTGGACCGATTGGAGCGCCTGGTGGAGGAGCGAACCGAGCAGCTCGAGCAGGCCCAGGAGCAGCTGGTGATGCGCGAGCGGCTGGCCACCCTGGGCCAGTTGGCCGGCAGCCTGGGCCACGAGCTGCGAGGACCTCTGGTCAACCTGCAGATGGCTCTCAACCTGCTCGAAACGGCTGACCCCGAGATGCGCTCGGAGCTGATCGCTCGCATGGCTCGGGAGCTTTCGCGCTGTCACAGCGTGATCAACGACCTGCTCGACTATACCCGCAGCAAGGAGCCACATCGGGTCAGCACGGGTCTTCCCGCCATCTTGCACCAGGCCGCTCGCACCCTGGCCGGCGAGCCAGGTGTCGAGCTTTCTCTCGATCTGGGCGAGGTGGAGCGCATTGATGTGGACGCCGATCAGGTCTTGCGCCTGTTCGAGAACCTGTTACTGAACGCCAGTCAGGCCGTGGGAGGGCAGGGCCGCGTGCGGGTCTCCCTGCGCGAGAAGGGTGCCTGGCTCGAGGTGCGGGTGGAGGATTCCGGACCGGGTGTGCCCGGCTCGATGCGCGAGCGGATCTTCGAGCCCCTGGTGACCACCCGCCGAGGGGGGACCGGTCTGGGACTGGCCGTCTGTCGCCGGACCGTGGACGCCCACGGGGGAAGCATCCACGTCGAGCAGTCGAGTCAGCTCGGCGGGGCCGCCTTCGTGGTGCGCTTGCCTCGGGGGCTGGTTGGCTCGGTCGCGTAGGCGCGCCTGACAGGCTGATCCAGGAGCCTCCGGCCCGGAGAGCCTGTTCTCGCGTCGGAGGCCAGAAAAGCAGGAGATTCGCGGTGGCCCTCCAAACCTGCGGCCTCATGTCCTTTGACAGTCTCAGCTTTCGCAAGTGCCTGGGTAGATTTGCCACCGGCGTGACGGTGGTGACCACGCGGGTCGAGGATCGGATTCACGGCATGACCGTCAACTCGTTCACCTCGGTCTCGCTCGTGCCGCCTCTGATCTTGTTCTGTCCCAAGAATGGCACGCGCACTTTTGAGATGCTCAAGAGCAGCGGGGTTTATGCGGTCACCGTGCTATCTGGGGAGCAGGCATACATCAGCGAGCGCTTTGCCGGGATGCTCACCGATGATGCCGACCGATTCGCCGGGCTCGGGCACACTCCGGGCCCTCTCACCGGCTGCCCGTTGCTCACCGGTTGCCTGGCCCATCTCGAGTGTCGCCTGGTCGACCACCATCGGGCCGGCGACCACAACATTTGCGTGGCCGAGGTGATCGGACTCTCGGCGCCGGGGGAGGGTGACCCTCTGCTTTACTACTCCGGCAATTACTACCAGTTTCCCGACCGCATCCTGCCGCGGCCCATCGCCGCGCCAGCGCGCAAAGATCTCTAGAGAGGAGCCACCCCATGTCCACCCAGACCACCACTCATATCGAGGACCTCGTCCTCTAC
>QWHO01000338.1 GCA_021404945.1 bacterium CPR1 | reverse complement strand
CGACTGACTCTGGTCAGTGGTCCCACGACTCTTCAGCAGGCGACGTGACGACAGATGGTCTCGGCGCCGCGCAATTGACGCAGCGTTTACCTCCGGTTCAGACCGGTTAACCTGAAGTTCATCCATCCCGGGGCGAGCTGCTCTATACTGACCCTCGACCAGAGAACCAGATAGAGAGATTTACGGGAGGGCATGTCATGAACATCACCAGCGCCAACACCAGCCGGGCCGACCTTTTGAGCCGCGCTCAGAACTACGGATCCACCGTCGCTTCCGACGAGACCAATCCTTACAAGCGCGCCGACTCGGCCGAGAACGACTTCTTCCTGGCCAACGTCGACCGCTTCCAGGGCGAGAACCTGGGCGAGATCAAGGCCAACGTGGACGCGTCGGCCGCCGCCAACGCCAAGAAGGCCCGTTACGCCACCCTGGGTGGCCTGGCGCTGGTCGCGGGCGGATTCCTCGGCCCCGCGCTGCTCGGCATTCCGGGCCCGGTGGGCACGGGCATGCTGTTCGGTGGCATCATCCTGGCCAACGTCGTGGGCGGTCGCGCCAGCCAGGCCGCCGCGGTGGACCAGAAGCTCAGCCAGCAGCTCGGCGACTGGGCCAACGCCATCCAGGCCTCCTCGGGCCAGCAGCCCCCGGCTCAGCCGCCGGCCGCTCCGGCTCCGCCGGCCGAGCAGAAGGCCGCCGCATGAGCTGAGGCTCACTCGATGAGAAAGGCCGCTCCGCCAGGGGCGGCCTTTCTGATTGTGGGAAAGACCTGGCGTGACAGGGCGCATCAACGCCAGACTGAAAGCTTCACCCAGACTCAGGCCAGGCCCAGCCGAGCTCCTTGGGCTTGCTGGGTCCGTGGACGGGCCCGAGTTGAGGCTCAGGCGGCGGGGGGGTTCTCGAGGCTGTCGAGCCGGCGACGGATCTCGTCCATCTCCTGGTCGCGGTGCTGGATCTCGGCGACCAGGACACCGTGCAGGAGATCCATCAGCTGCAAGGACACGTTGTGGTGCTCGTTGCTGCGGCCCAGGCCGGTGTGGAGGCGTTCGACGTGGCCACCCAGCTGCTGCACGCTGTCACCCAGCTGCTGCACGCTGTCACCCAGTTGCTGCACGCTGTCACCCAGTTGCTTGACGGCGGTCTCCAGCTGCTTGACGTTCCCATCGATGCGTTTGACGTTCCCATCAAGACGGCGGACATCGTCGCGCATGTCTGCCAGACATTCCATGGTGAAGGCGAAATCCTCGCTCTGGCGTTGGCGCAGATCTTTGACGGCGGTCTGAAGATACTCGAGTCGGCGATCCATGATTTGTCCCTCCTGGCGTACAAGATGATTATACTCCAGAGTCTAACCCGGCCCAAGATCGGCTTCAGTGATGAAAGGTACCGTTTCTGGTCAGCGGGTGGCGGGCTGGACGTGTTTTTCGAGCAAGTTGTCGGCCACGCGCTCGCGTCTGGCCAGGGTGACGAGCTCGCGCGGGAGGGTGAAGGTGACGTCCTCCTCGACCACGTTGTAGGGCTCCACCACCACCTCGTGGTGGCGCTTGACCCAGGCCAGGACCGCCTGGACCAGGGTCTCGGGGGCGGAGGCGCCGGCGGTGATGCCCAGAGTCTCGACTGCGCTCAGGTCGACCTGGTTCATCTCGGAGGCGTCATTGATGAGCTGCGAGCGGCAGCCGTGGCTCTTGGCCACCTCCACCAGGCGGTTGGAGTTGCTGGAGGTGGGCGAGCCGATCACCAGGATGACGTCGCAGTCGCCGGCCATCTTGCGCACGGCCGCCTGGCGGTTGGTGGTGGCGTAGCAGATGTCGTCGGTGGGCGGGCCCTGGATGTGAGGGAAGCGCTTCTTGAGGGCCTCGATGACCACGTTGGCGTCGTCCACCGAGAGGGTGGTCTGGGTCAGGTAGACTACCTCGTCGGGGTTCTTGAGCTCGAGCTTTTCGACGTCGGCCGGGCTCTCGACCAGGGTGATGGCCTCGGGGGCCTCGCCCATGGTGCCCTCCACCTCGACGTGGCCACGATGGCCTACCAGCACGATGGAGAAGCCCTTCTTGGCATAGCGCACGGCCTCGAGGTGGACCTTGGTGACCAGGGGACAGGTGGCGTCGATGACCTTCAGGTTGCGCTCTTTGGCCTCGGAGCGGACGAACGGCGAGACGCCGTGAGCCGAGAAGATGATGGTGCCGCCCTCGGGAACCTCGCTCAGGTGGTCGACGAAAACCGCGCCCTTCTGGCGAAGCTCATCACACACGAGGTCATTGTGGACGATCTCGTGGCGCACGTAGACAGGCGCTCCATAGGTCTGGAGGGCGATCTCCACCACGTCAATGGCCCGATCGACGCCGGCGCAGAAACCGCGGGGCTGGGCGAGCAAGACTTTCATTCAACACCTCCGGAGGTTGGCGGTCGATTCTCTGGGGCGCGGCTCGATCCCTGCCGAGCAAAGGTTGGCTGCGCTTCACGCCGGGCCACATCGCGTGCGAGGGCCTTGAACAAGTCCCGATCTTGCCAGGGGGATCACGGCGAGCTGAGCATTTGGAGGATTCGACCAGAGAGCTGGCACTGACGCGCCAGGTCGAGCGGGGTCGCGCCCTGATGGCTGCGGACCTCCCTGCTGCAGCCAGATTGGAGCAGGCTTTCCACGCTGAGCGGACAGACCCTGAGAACGGCCAGGTGCAGAGGGGTGTTCCCATCGCTGTCCACGGCGTTGGGCTCGGCACCTCTGGAAATCAACAGCGTGATCATGCCGGGGTTGTTGGCTTCGGCGGCATAGTGCAGCGGGGTCCACTGATTGATGCTGCGAGCGTTGACTTGCGCTCCCCGCTCGAGCAACAGCCGGGCCAGCTCGAGCCACTCGTCGGCCTTCCCCAGGGGAGGGCTGCACAATCCCCTGCCACAGCCGGCAACGATGTGCAGGGGCGAGTCCTGGCTCTTGCCGACCGGGTCCGCCCCGAGCCGGAGAAGGGCCGAGGCCGTCTCCACGTTCTGCTGGAGGCAAGCCGCCATCAGCGGAGTGATCCCCAGCAGGCTGCAAGCCTCCAGGTCCAGGCCCTGGGATACCAGATACTCGACCAGCTGGCCGTTCCCGTTGCGGGCAGCCAGATGCAGCAGCGTCTCTTGCGAGCCGTCCCGGAGCCGGAGCAGCGACGCGTCGGCGCGCAAGTCGGCCAGGACCGCCCCGGGGTCTTCCCGCATTCGCCTGCCCAGTGGCACGAGATCCGGATCGGCCCCGGCCGAAAGCAGCAGGCCTATCAGCAAGAAGAGGAAGCCCAGCGGGCCTCTCACGGGCCAGGCTCAGGCAGGAAGAGGTCGTGACTGGCTCGGAGGCTGGTGAACCGGGATTGCCGGGGGCCGGTCGACCAGAACCGGGTCGGGCAAAGTCCTGGGCATCTCCTGACGCCGCGACTCAGCTTGCGCTTCATCGACCAGCCTTGGCAACGACCAGACTCGATTCCTCCCGAGAGGTCCAGCCGCAAACCCCCGTGGCGGAGGAGCTACGCTCTCGGGGGCCCCTCCCCCGCCTGCGCCACCATAAGATGTTGGATGCTGCGGCCGGACCTCTACAACCTGTTGGGCGTCGCGCAGCCAGAAAACCGTGTCAAGGGGGTCCGGCTGCGCTCCAAGCCGGACCGGGCGCAATCGCTGATGGGTGCCACCCGGCCCGGCCCGTGGCCTACTTGAAGGAGTATCCCTTCTTGCCGGCCTGCTCTTGCACGGTGCTGATCACCAGGGCGTCCAGGGTGGACTCGCGGCCGGCCTTCTCGCGCTCCTTGGCCACGTACTCCTCGCGCTCGGCGGTCAGCTTCTTGATCCTGGCCTGGAGCGCTTCGCGCTCTTGTTGTTTCTCGGCCACGAATTGCTTGCGCTCATCGGCGTTCATCGACTGCATGGGGGCGGGCAGCTCCGCCGGCGCTACCGAGCCCAGATCCACCTTGCCTTCTTTGGCGGCGTCCACCAGGTCCCAGCTGGAATTGTCATACTGCTTGGAGGACTTGGCCGCGGCCCGGTAAGCCACCACCTCCGAGGACGCGCCGGCGGCGTTGGTATCCTGGGCGGCCTGGCGCTGCAGGGCGACGCGACCCTGCGAGCCATAGGGCACGTAGGATTTGTTGAGCTCTGAGCTCAGGCGTGCCAGCTCGTCGTCCTGGGGGGCGGCGATGTAGGCCACCTTCTGGTTGGTATCCAGGGTGAGATAGCGGCCGTCGCCCAGGGAGGCGCCCTGCGACCACAGGGGGGCGTCCTGATCGGTGGGGCTGCCACAGAAGATGGTATTGACGAAGATGTTGCGCTTTTTGGCGGCGGCGCAGACGTCACGGAAGTTGAGGGGACCCTGGTCGAAGGGCTCGTTGCCGGCCACGAAGATCAAGTTGAGATCGCCCGGCTTCTTGCTCCAGTCAAGCTCGTTCAGGCCGGCCTGGATGACGCTGGCGCAGTATTCCTCGCCACCGTTGGTGCGCAGAGCGAAGAGCTCCTCGGAGACTTTGTCGAGCTCGGTGGTGAAGCCCACCACCTTGCGCACGTAGCCCTTCTCGCCCGAGAGGCTGTCGTTGCCGAACTCATAGAGGGCCACCTCCAGGCGCGGCTCCTGGCCCTGGTAGCGAGCTTTGCCGAACTCGTTGACCACGCGCCAGAGCTGGTTGCGGGCCTGGTCGATGAGACCGTCCATGCTGTTGGAGGTGTCGAGCATGATGGCCAGCTTGATGGTGGGCGCATCGGTAAGCGCCGGCGCCGGGTCAGGGGTGGCGGTGCGGGTGACCGTGGGAGTGGGTGTGGTGGTGACCACAACCTGTGGTTGGGGCTTTTGCACCCAGAGATAGGTGGACATGACGCCCGCCAGGAAGAGGCTCGAAAGGACCAGGCCTTGCTTGTTCATCGTCAGGACGCTCCCCGTTCGGTGTTGGATGAGGACATGGTCGTGGAAGGGGCGGGATTCTTCCCGGAGAAATTCTGTCGGTGCGAATTGTCTTGATCGCTTTGCTTCTGGCCCTCCCCCTGTGGGCGGAGGGGGAGCCGGTCACGCCCGGCATTAAGCTCAACAAGGCGTATGGCCAGGCGCGGCTGGCCGACCAGCAGCGCTGCATCGTGGAATACGACGTGCGCTCGGTAGGGGGAGCGGGGATCGTGCTCTTCATCTGGGGGGCCAAGGACCCGCCCGAGCGGCCGCGCCGGGTTTGGCGCTTCGACAAGCCCAACGACAGCCGGCAGCTCTTCATGAACGACCTGCCCCTGTCACTCTACTCGCTGCGCGGCGTGGCCATCGACCGGGAGGGCAAGCCGGTGGCGCTCCCCTCCCCTTTCATCGCTCTGGAATACGGAGGCTGGAAGGCCTGGCGCGACGTGCAGCCAGACACGGCCGCCCAGCCCGATACCTTCGCCGACGCGGGACGGCTGACCCCGGAGAACATGGAGGACCGGCCCCAGGTCGTGGTGCTGCCGGGGGCCAACGTGTGCGGCTATGGCAAGTCTATCGTGCTGACGGCGGCCATCAAGAATCTGCCGGCCGACGAGCAGGTGCTCTGGGAGGTCGAGGGCGAGGGAGACATCAAGGTGATGAACCAGGGCCAGGCGGTGTTCACGGCTCCGACCGACATGGTGGGGCAGAGCCTGAGCCGGGTCATCGTGCGCAGCCGGCGCTACCCGGACGTTTACGGAACGGCATCGGTGCTGCTCACGGACGTGAAGGAAGGGGATAATCCCGGAGTTCGCTGAGAGGGCTGCGGAAAAGGGCATTCCCGTCGACAGTCCCCAGACGTAAGTGCAAGGCCTTCAGTCTTGCATTTCACAACGAGTTGGAACTGCCTTCCAGCGCGTTCGGCAGATGGGGCTAATGGGCAAAACCAATGTGCGAGCGCATTAGAGACGACTGTCAAGGTGGAGCGCGCTGCGCTGGTGACGAAACTCGGGCAAACTGGACGACAAGAGCTCCAGCAAATGCTCGATGTCCACCTCCGACTCACCCTCCACAATGCTCTGCATGCGAGCCATCAATTCGGGGAGATCGAGCGAGGGATTGACCAGGTAAGGTACGCCCATCAGGGACTCCAGCCCGATCTCGCGAATCGTCTCCCCCGCTCCGACGAACTCCTCGTAAGGCTTCTCGCCGGTCGTATCACAAGGTGTGAGGAGCAAGGGCACGCGGCCCCGGGCATAGTCTTCACGAGCCTTCGCGCGAGCCTCTTCCTCGGAGTCATATTCTCGCGGCGTTCGGCCCAGGTGGGTGACCAGATCCCGGCCCACGTCCTCCAGGAGCTTCAAATCGCACTCCGCGTCGAGACGAGGCACGACGACGTGTCGGGCAGGACTGAGGAAGGCCGCAAGGGTGCAAAGCTGACCAGACTCGCGCAGGGAGACAAAAAAACGACGAGTATTGCGAGGGATCGGCAGCGGCTGTTGGCGCTCGAGCCTGCGGAGAAAACCCTGCAGCAAGCTGCCCTCAGAAAAGGCCACATTGGCAAACCGGGCGGTCGCATGAGGTTGGTCAGAGCGCTCAAAAATGACGTGCTCCATCAGCCGCTTTGTGGCCCCCATCACGTTGACCGGATTGGCCGCTTTGTCGGTTGAGACACAGAAAAAGTGCTCCGGTTGCTTGAGCCAGCGTAAGAGCCGCCAGACGAACAGCACGTTGACCCGGAGCATCTGCATGATGGAGTAGACATCCTTCTCAGAGCGCACGTGCTTGAGAGCGGCAAAGCACAAAACGCAGTGGTAGGGTGGCTGATCCTCCAGAAAGCGACGCATGATGCTCGAGCCGAAGTCGATCGGCAGAGTGCGGAAATCGTTTACAGACAGGCCTTCGGGGCGTCCCCGCAAGTTGCGCACGAGTTCTGCCAGGTTATTCTCGTTGTGGTCGACGACGTGCAGGGAAGCCGGCCGGAAGCCGGAGAGAACCTCGATGGTAGCCTGCCCGATGCTTCCGCCCCCCCCGACTACCAGCACCCGCTTCCCCTCGATGGCGGCGACCAAACGGCCGTGATGGCGGCGCAGGTCCTCAGCAAACAGGTCCACATCGCGCCGCGTGGCCAGTTGCCCTAACTCTCCCGCTCCTATCATTGCGTGCGTCGGATCCTCTTGGTCAAAGTATTCCCTAGATCGTCGTGAGTTTGAGCCAGGTGCTCTGGCCCCTGGCCAGTCAGGCTCCGCCCAGCCCCTGCTCGGTTACGCACGGGCCTTACGCAGACTCCCTGCAATCTCCTCCCGGGCCCACGACACTCCCTCGCGCTGACCTGTTCAGTCTGCGCGC
>QWHO01000337.1 GCA_021404945.1 bacterium CPR1 | reverse complement strand
GCGAAGAGCTGTCCGAGCCGCTCGGCCAGCATCAGTCGCAGGTCGGGGCCTCGATGGCCATCCAACTGGCTGCGGCTCCGGGACGGTTGGTGTGCTCTCGAGCCACAGTGCCGGGCTCGCTCGGTCTCGCCTCCGCGGGCGAAGGAAGGGCTCATCCAGCTCAGGTGATGCATCCTTTCCTCCTCAAATCCGCTGGAAGCTCGAGCTCATGTCGTCGCGGTTGATCTGGCTGACGTTGAGCGAGGTGATGCCATGCTCGGCGACCGACTTGAGCTCGCCGTCCTGGGTGACGCCGTCTGCGTTGCCGTCCTGCCAGACCGACAGACCCTCCAGCTCCCGCCCGTTCACAACGCCGTCCTTGTTCTTGTCGAAGTGCTGGGCCAGCTTTTGGTAGCCGTCCTCGAACTTGTTGCTGCCATCCACGTCGAAGTTGCCGAACAGCTCCTTGCCCGAGTTGATCTTGCCGTCGCCATTGACATCCCAGGCCAGCAGCCCGTCGCCGCCGTCCCTGGCCAGCCACTCGGTCTTCTCGCGCTTCTCCTCTCGGCCGTAGTGCCACATCCCGTCGGCCTTCAGCTCTCCCTCGGGCAGCTTGTCGGTCATTCCCATTTTGGCCTTCATCCCTTTGGACATGCTCTTTTCCGACCAGCTACTCTGGGTGGGATCGAGATCGAACATGGTGGTGGCTCCGTCGATCTTGCCGTTGCCCGTAATGTTGGCGCCGGTGATGTCAGGCCGCCCGTTCTTGTTCAGATCCAGCACGATGGGAGACTTCTGCTCGGTCTTCTGCCCGGCGGTATGATCGAACCAGACGTCCCACATCTTGTCGGTCTGGGTCGGGGGGGCCTTGGGCTTGGGGGCCGGGTTGGCGGGTGGCTCATTGGCTTTGGGAGCCGGGTTGGCGGGTGGCTCATTGGCTTTGGGAGCCGGGTTGGCGGGTGGCTGGTTGGCCCGGGGGGCCGAGTTAGCGGGTGGCTCATTGGCTTTGGGAGCCGAGTTGGCGGGCGGCTCATTGGCTTTGGGGGCCGAGTTGGCGGGTGGCTGGTTGGCCCGGGGGGCCGAGTTGGCGGGCGGGGGGGGGGGGGTGGGGGGGGGGCTGGTTGGCCGGGGGGGCGGAGTTGGCGGGCAGCCAATGGGGTCTCGGGGACGGGCTGGCGAGAGCCCGGCCGGGTGCTTGCGGGGCGCTCGACTCGTGGCTGTGAGAGCACTCCGGGCTCTGGGCACTGAAGGCAAAGGCGAACGAGAAGGCGGCGGCCGTGCCGTTGCCGTTCGTGCTGGCCCCGGCGCAGGCCGATCCGCCTGTCGAGGGGGAGCATCCCCCCTGGTTCAAGTTTTGCAAGAGCGAGGAGAATGGATTGCCTGCGCATTCGGCCCCTTCCCCCTGGCCGCCTTGAATGGCCTGCAGAAGGCGAGCGAGCAACTCGAGGGCGGCCAGAGTCTTGAGGATCTGGGCCGGCGAGGGAGCTCCCTGATTGGGGGCGCCGGGGCAATGGTGAGCCGGGGCTGATGTGCCGGCCGCGGCGGCCACGGCCAGAAAGATGGGTTGATGGTTCTGAGCGATCGGGTTCATCGGATTCCTCCAGGAAGTCATTTTTTCCCACTCTAGCCAGGTCGGGCTGTCAGGCTGCTGTCCAGCAGGCGCTTTTGTTGCCGAAAAATGAACGTTGTGTGAACGATGTGTTCACAATGCAGAGGTTGGGCCTGGTTGCGCCGTCTCAACGGCCGCGTCCGACAATTTGGCCAGGAAGCGTGTTTTGAAGTCGCCGGCGCGTCTTCCCCGGTCAGCTTTGCACCGGGATGTGCCCGCCGGTGGTGCGGGTGAGTGAGGCGCTCATGGGCACCCGTCATCCCGAGGGGCGGGTGCCCTGACAAAGCAAAGGGCCGGGCCTGGTCGCTGACCAGACCCGGCCCTCTCGGGTCGCTCAGGATGCGATGGCCAGGGCTACCATCGGGTTCCCCCCCGTCCCCAGCCCGGGCACCTTCTGGGCCTGCCCGGCCTGCAAGGGGTTGGCTTGTGGTCCGCCGGCGGGCTGTGCCCCACCGATGCCCAGCGCGGCCTGTACGAGCATGTGCGTCTCGGGCTTGATCTGCTGACCGGTCTGCGGATTGGACAGGGCCTTCAGGTACTTGCGGGCCAGGTTGGAGCGGGCATCCCCGCCCTGGACTTTGCCCGCCTTCTGGCCGCGGCCCGCAGCGTGGTGATCGTGGCTGCCGTGGCTGCCCTGAGGGCCGCCTGGCTGGCCGCCCCCCAACTGCCCCTGCATCAGCAGCACCTGGGCGGCCTCGCTCAAGAGCTGGGAATTGATGTCCTGGGGCTGGCCCTGTGCTTGACCGGGCTCCTGGCTGGCGCCCGCCTGGGGAGCCGCGCCCTGACAGCCGCCGCTACCCGGCTCGCTGCCGCCCTTCTGACAGCCGCCCCCCGACTCGGATCCCCCCTTCTCACCGGGCTTTTCCATCTCGGCCAGCTGCTTCTTGAGGTCCTCGACATCCTTGCGGATCTTCTTGAGCTCCTTGCCCCCGCCGGGTTTTTCCCGCTTGCTGCCGGCTCCGGGTTTATCGCCCTCACGCGACTCCTCGCTCAGGTTGGTGCGGTCCTTCGGGGAGGCTCCCTTCTCCTCGGCGGGTTTGCCCGCCTGCTCGGGCTTGCCCTTGGCGCTGGGAGCCGCGCCGGCTCCGGGTTTGGCTGTCTGCTCGGGTTTGCTGGTTCGTGAGGTGGTCGGAGCTGCGTTCGCACCGATCTTGCCTGCTGCCATGACAGAGACTCCTTTCGTTTCGGCCGTGATGGCCGCTCTTGACGTCAGGGTATCCGGGGGCAGTTGTCGCCTTGTTGTGTTGGGTTACCAGATTGTGAACAAGTTGATATCGTCCTGGCAACAAATCGAGACCAGGGTCAACCGAATCGAAAGCCGCCCCAAACGAAGCGACCGATGGGGGCTTCTGGCAGGCTGATGCAAAAGCTACTTTTGCATCAGCCTGCTCGGCTCTGGCGAGTTGCACGGAAAGGCTCCCGATGCAGGATCCTTTCAGCCGCCTCGGTTAGAGTGATCCCATGATCTCCGTGAGCTACAGCCAGGGAGCCTCAGCCGGCCGAGCCTTCAGCCGTCCAGCACTTGCATTCTTGCTGGATACGTTTCAGCCCGGCGGGCAGCAGGGTGACATCATGGCGATGTCCAGAGCGCTCAGCGCCCTCGCTCTGGCGGGAGCGGCCCTGGCCCCCCAGCCCGCCGTGGCGGAGACCGGGACTCGCCTGGGCGATTCCACCCTGCGCGTGCGCCAGGCCGATCTGGATGTCAGGCCTCGCCTTGAGGACGGAAAGCTCGGCCTCAAGGTCAAAGGAGAGTTCCTGGACAGCGAGCTCTCGCGGCAGATGACCCGGAACGATGGCTCCACCGTTACCCAGGGCCTGCGTGGCCGCGTGCATGGCGAGCACACAACCTTCGGCACCGGCCAGGCCTGGCTGAACCTGGAAGCGTTTCGCCGCTGGGAAATGACCGTGATGACCGATCGTCCCGCCCTTTTCGAGGTTTCGGCTGGAGTCTACCAGGATCTGGCCCACAACACCACCCGGGTTGGCTTTCAGATGCGTCAGGAGATCAATGGTGGCTCCTTCAGCGTGCTGGGCCAGCCACTGAGCTGGGCGGCCGAGGGGCGTCAGAGCTCCAGCTACCGCGTTCAGGGAAACTCGGCCGAGCCGGCCAACCGGTTCGACTATTCGGTGCTGGTCGGAGTGCGGCGCGACTTCGAGACCACCCTGGTCGGGAAGAAGGCGACCATCAGCGTGACCATCGGACCCGAGCTGCGGGGCGACTCGGACACTTCGGTCGAGCTTCGACCCCGAGCCAAAGTGCGCGTGCGGTTCTAAATTAGAGCTGGCCGATGGAGGTGCCCCCGAACGGGGTGGACAGTTGTCTGCACAGGTCTACAAAGTTGAAGCCCGCACCGCAAAAAAGAGGATCAACCCCACCATCGCCAGCGGCATCGCCACCAGGGCGATCATCACCGGCCAGCCCATCGGGTGGGCAAAGTTGATGGTGGTGCCCATCCCGGAAAGCTTGGGCACCCAGAGCCGGGGATCGTCCGGGTTGCTGTAAGCAAGTCCGGAGAAGCCTTTCAGGTCGACGCCCTGGTCGCGCAACTCCTGGAGAGCCTGCTGGTTTCGCTGCACGATACGCACGAGCGCCAGAGCAACGCTCAGAATGCTAACCCCCAGCACCAGGCCAAACGGTCGCGGGACCAGGGGCAGGATGATGGCGATGGCAGCGCTGCTCAGCGCCATCGCCGTCGCCACCGCATCCAGCGACTCGGCGCCCAGATCAGCCAGCCTTCGGGATGCCTCGGGCGCGTGCCCCCAGGGGCTCGCCTGAGTGCGCAGGAGCGGCTTGAGGGCCTGCATCAATCCCACCAGGAATGCTCCGAACAGCAGAGGCCCGAAGACGCCCAGCGGGGTGCGGTGGGCCCAGCCGTCCGGCTGTCCGTGTGCGTTCCAGTGCACCACCCAGGTCGGTGGGAGCGATCCCCAGGCAGACAGCAGAATCAGGCCACCGAGAAGCAGTATCCCCCATGCGAGCATGAGGAGAAGTTCCCCGCCCACTTGCTCTTTCCCGGTGCGCCTGCCGACTGACGCTCGGTTGCGTGGAGGCCGCATGTACACTCGACTCGCCCAGATGAGCGGGTTGTGGATGGTGCCGCTACGCCAGCTCCATGCGTTGCATCTTACCCGGGGCTGAGGAGGGCCTGAAACCCGGCCAGCGAGCTGGTCGTGGCGGCCTGAAGGGAAAGCTCTCGGAGTTGTTCGATGTCGTCCATCGGCTCGAGCGCCAGGCGGAGCGCTTCCAGGTCGCCCTCAAAACGGCGCGCCAGAATGGTCAGAATCGGCTGGCGCATCTCTTGGAGCAACTTTGTCTGGCCGAGTTGGAGACCCTGCTCGAGGCCTGCTCGATTCCGATTGCGACGCCCCCTTGTCCAGTCCAATTTGCTCGAAAGTTGAGATGTACGGCATAGCGTCCTCCTTCCGTCCGCCGGGTAGCTTTCCCGACTTCCTGGAGCTATCCGGCCCAGAGCTGCCCCGCGAGCTGATTAGACGCGTCCGTACCGCTGCACCCAGCTGCCCAGCACGGCCTTGTCGCCCGACCTGAAGGCCTTGAAAAGCACGCCCAGCATGTGGGTGCGCTGGTCGGGGGCCGGATCTTTCCACAGCACCCGGGCCGTGGTCCGCACCTCCAGCTCCTCCTCGAGCTGCAAGAGCAGCTCGAGCTCCTGCTCCGGCTCGAAGGCCACCTCGGCGATCAGGCAGCCACCCTCGGTGCCCAGATCCAGGGCGCATCCGCGCCGTTCCTTCCCTTCATGGCGATACCACACCGGGACGATCTTATGGGCCCTTGCAAAGACCCGACGGTCCGCCTGGCGCTCTGTGCTTCGGCGGTCCTTGCTACGCACCACGCTCATCGATTCCGCTCTCCGCTCTCCCCCCCTCAAGCACCATAGCACCGGTGGCTGAAAGAAGTCTGTAGGAACTTCGTGCCGCCAAAGCCAATCACCGCATGAATGATCCGTCCCACCTCCCTGCCGGCACATTCTCTCCCCCTGGTCGCGGCTTCGCAGCAAAGGGTGGATTCTCAGCAGCCGCAGGACACGGCCGAGGTGCAGGGAGGCCAGAGCGCTCGCAGCCAGGTCGAGGTGGATCCTCTGCATGCGGCCAACCAGGCCACTCTGGCCGCCCTGCCAGGCCTGGCCAGCCTGCCCCTGGCCGAGCGGCTGGCCCGTCTGCCGGTGGAATACCAGGTCAAGCGCCGCTTCCGGCTCTGGTTCATGGACCCCAACAAGACCGTCAAGCCCGAGAAGGCGGCCGGCTGGATGGGCGATGCCCGGCTGCGGGTGAAGACCAGCCCCGAGGCCTCCCCCCTGCCCCTGACCGGGGAAGCCGACCTGGTCAAGCTCGAAGCCCTGCACGGCCAGGGCTCCACCGCCTCGCTGGCCCAGAGCGAGCTGGGTGAGCAGCTCAAGCAGCTCTCCACCCGCGGCCTGACCTTCACCGTGGGCGGTTTCCCTACCGACGCCTACGGCGCCTACAACTACCTCACCACCGGCTGGCCCTCCCACGAGGAGCTACCGGCCCCCGTCACGGTGCGCTTCCAGCAGCTTCCCGTGCAGCGGCTCGACCCCGGCCAGATGGATCTTGGCAAGCTCGAGGAGCGGCTCGAGAAGGCCCGGGCGGCGGCTCAAGACCCGGTGGCGGTGGCTCAGTACCTGTGCGAGTTCTACCCGCGCAAAGAGGAGATTACCGCTGACCTGGCTCGTTTCGAGAGCGGCGCGCAGTCGGAAAGCTACGCCTCGCTTCGGCGGGTGCTGTCTCAGCACGACCTGAGCAAGATCGCCAAGGGCCTGGCCATCACCACCCGGGGCGAGTTGGGCGACCGGCTCGGCCTGCTGGAGGACGCCCAGTTCTACCAGCCTTCCTACTACGGTCAGCGCAATTTCGCCCATCTGGGCCAGGCTTTCGATGGCCTGATCGAGAGCGGGCTCAGCTCGAGCGAGGCGCGCAAGAGCTGCGTCGAGCTGAGCAACATGACGGCTCGAGATTACCACAGCCGTTTCAACGAAGTCTTCCAGGGACTGGCCGAGCTGTGCCCCGCCAGCGCCGAGCGCATCAAGCTTTACGGCTCTCTGGTGCCCCACGGCAGCGCCACCGATGCGCTGGAGATTTGCCGCAAGCTCTCCGAGCCGGCCGGCAAGCTCTCCGAGACTGAGCGCATCGAGCTCTTTGGCAAGATTCCCGGCTCGCTGGAGGGGAGGAAGCTGGCCTGGGGGCTGGTGCAGGCCGATCTCCTTTCCGGCAAGCCGACGGGCGAGGTGGTCAAGCGGGCCCAGCGCCTGGTGGAATCTTTGGGAGAGTATCCTCAGGCCGCTCCCGCCGCTTACGCCGCCGCCCACCCTGAGCGCTGGGACGGGGTCTGCCGCCTGCTCCAGGCCCGGGTGCCTCCGGCCGCCATCGGGCCGCTGCTCGACTCCATCGCCGCTCATCCCGAGCGCGTGAGCGTGCTTTGCGCCCTGCGCGAGCGAGCCGACAAGCTGGGGCCGGCTTTCTTGCAGGCGCTCGAGCGAGAGAGCGGAGGGCTGGAGCAGCTCGAGAAGCTGGCCGGCTCGGTCCAGAAGGCCCGCCTGGCCGACCCCCAGAGCATCCTGGACGACTGGCGAGAGCATCCCGCTCGCACCGAGCTGGCGGCCGCCCTGGTGGAGCGCGGCGTGGGCGAGGAGGTGGTGCCCACCCTGCACACCATCGAAGGCTGGCCGGGCCCTTCCACCCTGGCTCAGCGACTGACCGCCCTGGACGGTCTTCACGCCTTCAACAGAAACTATCGGGGTCTGAGCTACCACAGACAGGGCCTGTCCAGCGCCCTTTCGGCCATGGGAGCGCTGCTCGGGGCCGGGGTCGAGATCAACGCGGCCCAGAGCCGCCTGGCCACCGCCCAGACGACCCTGGTCGGGGCCTACAATCACGAAGAGGTGCCCGCCGCCTTCAAGTTCATGGCCGAGCAGGCCGCCAATCCGGAGGCGCTCGACGCTCTGCAGCGCCTGCTGAGCGCCACCGGACGGGTGGACAGCTCGGTGCAGTGCACCAGGGCCCTGATCGAGCCTCCTCAGGGCCAGTCCCAGCGCATCCAGGCGGCCTTCAAGCTCGGTTTGGAGGGGATCCAGGACCAACCGGCTCGCCTGGCCCTGATCGAGGCCGTCCGCGGCGGCGAGTCGCCCGCCGTGCTGTCTCCTCTGGTCGACCTGACCAGGCGCCTCGAGTCGGATGCGGCCGCCTTTGCGCTGACCTACACCACCGCCAAACCGCACGAGCGGGAGCGCTTCCAGAAGCTCTTGCAGGCCGGGTTCCCCTCGCGGGTAGCGGGCGCCACCTTAGACCGGGGAGGCGTGCTGGAGCCCCTCCTGGGCCTGGGAAAAGCGGGCAACCGGCTCCAGGATGGCGATGTCAAAGCCTTCCAGAGCATCGAGCGGGCCGAGCCCACCAGCCTGACCCGCCTGTGTCAGGCCTTCGGCCAGCGTCCCCTGGCCTCCGCCCCCCTGGCCGAGCTCTTTGCCAGCGAGCTGAACGGCAAGCGCGAGGAGACCGAAGCCCTCTCGCGGCTGCTCGAGTCGAGCCGATTCGAGGCCGACCAGGTCATCGAGCTCTACCGGGCCCTGGCCCTGCCCGCCGCTCAGAGCTCGCTCTCCGAGCGCCTGGAGGCTTTCCTCGGCTCGGGGGGGCTGAGTGCCCAGCACTCCCAGGCACCCCGCCGGAGCATCAATCTGGCCGTCAAGCACGCCGGAGCCCTCCAGGCC
>QWHO01000336.1 GCA_021404945.1 bacterium CPR1 | reverse complement strand
CACTGGCCACAGTCAGGGCAGCGCCCCTGCCACTTGGCCGACTGGCCTCCACATTCCTGACAGACGTAGTGGGTCTTGCCGCGAGCCTTCACAGGGACCTCCCGAAAAGAAAAAGAGCAAGACCCCGGGAACTCTTCCTGGTCACCCTGGCTCGCCCCGTGGGGCGGCTGACATCGCTGACACTCTGACCGTAGCGCTTGGCGGCGAGTGGGACCGTTTCCGGCCCAGTGATCCCCTCTGCTGGCCAGTCATTTCTGGCGGACCTTCTCAGGTCTGGCCTGGGAGAACTCCCCGGCCCGGTGCGTGCTTCGGTGGAAGCGCGCCTTGAGGTCGACACGAGTAGCCCTTTTGGGGCGCTTCGTTCCGGGCAACCCCCGTGGGGGCTGGACACTGCCCCGAGGGGCGGTTTCGCGCCATCTCGACTCGCAGGCCGGAGCCTGTTGCTCGAGTCGTGCTTCGGAAGCACGTGGCTTCCGGAGCAAGAACGTGAATCGCAAGGTTCAACGTTCATTCGAGCGGGCGATGCGAGGCTCCTGAGCCTCTGCCAACCGGTCTTGCCGGGCCACTTCGGTTTCTTGCACTGGCAGTTCGCCGTCGCGATGGACCTCAGGGGGTCTCTCTGCAGGGCGGTTGAAGTAGCTTCGCCGCTCAGATTCCGTCGGGGCGTACCCCGTCAGATGATGGCGCCCTCGTTGCGGACACACCTCTCGGTGCGGTCGCCTTCTTCGTCCGGAGGCGGTTCGCGCCACCGGACGCGTCCTCAGTTCTCTGCAGAGGTCGCAGAGGCTTACTGGAGACGAGAGGGTTCGATTCAGCTTTGATGTCTTCGGGTGCCTGGTTCCTCCGTTCGCTCGGGGTCTTGCAGGCGGAATATACCATCCGGTGGTAGTTCCCACAAGCCAACAAGTGTTCGATTTCTTGGGCTCTCATTCAAGTGGCACCAGAGAGCCATTCAATCGAATGACCATCCGAGAAGCCAATCAAGCTGCCGATCCACCAGCGCCGGCCAGGTAGGCTAAAGTGCAAGGCCTTTGGTCTTGCACTTTTCCAACGCGCTGGAACGCAGTTCCGGCGCGTTCGTCAGATTGTGCTAATGTGCAAAACCAAAGTGCGAGCACATTAGTTCCTCTCGGCCTCCTGAGCGCGCCAGTAGCTCTGGCCTGCCTCGCCCAGGGTGTAGACCGGGTCAAAATACTCATAGCGCCGGTTGACCACCTCGGGGTCATCTCCCTCGATGCTGGTCCGGTAGTTCTTGGTCCAGTAGGAGATGCCGCGCTCGCGATCATAGTCGGCAACCTGGTGCACCCAGCGCTTGCCCACATAGGGGACGTCGCAGATGATGCGGGGTGTGGCGTAGCCGGGCAGATAGCCCATGATGTCGTGCTGCAGGCGCTGGGCCTCGTGCACTGCCAGTCGCCAGTGCTCCGAATTGGGAATCATGTCGCACATGTAGAAATAGTAGGGCATGATGTTGGCCCGGTCGAGCAGCGTGAAACAAAGGTCGAGCAAGTCCTTGGAGGTCCCGTTGACCCCCCGCAGCAAGACGCCCTGGTTGCGCACGTCACGGAAACCAGCTTCGTCGAGCAGATGCCGAGCCGCCCGCGCGACCAGCGGCGTCAGCTGCTGGACATGATTTACGTGAGTGTGCAGGGCCAGGTCCACGTCGTGCTGACGGGCCTTCAAGCCCAGCCGCTCCATGGCATAGCGCACCTCGTCTTGCAGAAAGTGCTGCGGAAGGCCCATCAGGCCTTTGGAGGCCAGGCGGATGTCCCTGATGTGGGGGATCTCGATCAGTGCCGACACGAACGACTCGAGCGAGTTGATGGGCAGGTTGGCCACGTCTCCCCCCGACACGACAACGTCGCGAATGGTGGTGGTGCGGCGCAGATAGTCCAGGATCTGCTGGTGTCGCTCGGCCTGCTTGACCACAAACCGGTGTTTCTTGACCTGAGGCACGTCTCTTCCGACCAGATCCATCCGGGTGCAGTGGCCACAGTACTGGGGACAGGTCGATAGCAATTCGGCCAGGACCTTGGTGGGATAACGGTGGGTCAGGCCCTCGACCACCCACATCTCTGACTCGTGCAGGCTATCGCGACTGGCCCGGGGGTGGTTGGGCCAGTCCGGGTTGCGATCCCGGATGGAGGGCACCATGTAACGGCGTACCGGGTCGTTCTCGAGATCGTCCAGATTCATGGTATTCAGCATCTGGGGGGGGACCAGCATGGACATGGTGGCGCGCTCTTCCAGGTCGCGGGCCATCCCTTCGGCCAGGCTATCGCTCAGGTGCGAGCCCAGGGTCTCCTTCAGCTCGGCCAGGTTCTTGACCGTATGCTTGCGCTGCCAGGTGGCGTCCTCCCACTCTTTGTCGCTCACGCGGGCATAGCCAGGAATGCGCCGCCAGTCGGGCTCCACGAACTCGCGCCGAGGAGGATAGGCGTACGGTTGCTCGGAGGCCTCGATGCTGCGAGCCTTAGGTTCATTGGAGATGATTGTCATGACGCCGTTCCTTTCCATGGGCACTGCCGGGCACAGTGTAGCCGGCCGCGACGGGTTTTTCAAGCGGTGCGACGGATAAGGTGGTAACCGAACTTCGTCTGCACGGGCTCAGAGAGCTCTCCTACCGACAATTGGAAGGCAACTTTGTCGAAGGCGGGCACCATCGCCCCTCGGGGGAACTCTCCAAGGTCGCCACCGCTCTGCTTGCCGCTCGGGCACTGGGAATGCTCTCGCGCCAGCGCGGCAAAATCAGCCCCGGCCTGAATCTGCTCTCGCAACCTGGCGGCGGTCGCCTGATCGCTCACAAGGATATGCGAGCAACGGCACCTCTCTTTGGGCTTGAAGAGGCTCCCCATCGCTGGACACTTGGGCAGACCCTCGGGCAACTCCTCCGCAGGCGGCAGAATGCCAGGAAATAGAAGGGTTCTCTCTCACCCGCCCTCACTGTCGACTTGTCAATAGCTTGGAAATATCTTCCCTGGCCGGGTGGCATACACTGCCACCGATGACCCGCCAAACATACGGGACGCGCTACCAACAACAGGAGGGATCCAATTCACATGATCAGCACCATCGCCCCCAGCTTTAACAGCCCGGTGTCCGCCACCAGCCTGCGGCCCAAGAACGAGGAGCCGCCGGCTCCCCCCACCCCGCCTTCTCCCCCGCCGGACCAGGTCGACTTCAGCGTGATCGACACGGCCGCCAAAGCTGCCGCCCTTCCGGCCATGGACCCGGCCGTTCAGCTCGGTCTGGCTGCTGGCATCGCCGCCGTCATCATGTCCGGCATGGGTGGCGGCTCGATTCCGCTCATCACCCTGGACGTGGCCACCAAGACCGCTGGCCAGGACGGCAACCTCAGCTTCGGCCTGGACATGCAGAACGAGCAGAGCCCGGTCACCGTTTCCGGTGACTTTGCCGGCCAGGCCGTCAACGGCGGTCTCGTGATCAATGAGCAGACTGAGGAAATCGGCTGGGTCGGCACCATCGGCGGCAACGAGGAGCGCATCAGCTTCCTCGGCGTCAACGAAGAGACCATGACCGCCCAGGTGGGCGTGCAGTTCGGCAGCGTGGCCGGCACCCTCAACCTCAAGCCCATCATGGACGAGAGCGGCGAAAACCCCCTGGGTTACAACGTTTCCGGCGACCTGGGCGGCGAGGCCTACGACGTCACCACCACCTGGAAGCTGCCGGAAGGCCTCCAGAACGGCGACGAGCCCCCGCAGAAGCTCGAGGCCACCATCTCTTCCACCGGCAGCCTCGGCGGCCAGTCCATCCAGAAGGACTACAAGGTTGAGGCTCAGATGACCGGCGGCGGCCTGATGGTCAACGTGACCGGCGGCGGCAATGTGGCCGGCATCGCCCAGGAAGTCAACGGCACTCTGGCGATCGTTCCCTGATAGCGAAGCGCACAGGTCGGGCACGGAGCGTGCCGCCAAGAGCCCTGTTCTGAGCGGCACGAGAAGTGGTCCGGCTTGTGCCGACGATTTGCGCGCACCGTAACGCGCGCGATCTGCGCCCAATCCAAGAGCCCCTCACGGGGCTCTTTTTCTTTGCCCTCCAGGGAAGGTCCTCAGTGGCTCGAAACGCCCTACTCGGCCACCTGCCTGCCGATCGTGCTGGCGATCCGCTCAGATCGGTGCCTCCTCCGGCCGGATGCTCCACCAGAACGCGGTCGCCCTGGTGGGAGCCGCAGTCCTCAGCGTGCTCATCTTCCCCATCCTGGCCGATCGCATCAAAGGCGCCGGTCCGGCCAGCGAACCCTCAAGACCGCAGGACCGGGTCGACTGCTAACAAGCCGGCAACCCGGGCCGGTCCAGTGTATGGCATGCTCAGGGCATGCTGATCTCCGAAGCGACCAGATTGGAGCCCCGTCAGCCTTCCAGGCCCTGCGCAGCCAGCAGCGCGTGGGGCCTGGACCGGGTCGAGCTCAGTGGCTGGCAGAGTTGGGCTCCAGACCCGGATCGGCAACGCCAGATCGAGGTGGTGAAAGCCGAGATCGAGCGCCTGAGAGCCAGCATCAGCAGCCTGGATGCTAAGAAACGTGATATCGACCAGCGGCTTCATTCGCTGGCCAACGAGATCTACGGCCTGAGAAACGGGATGGATCAGATCAACTACGAGATAGAAAGCCTCCGCTACGCCATCCAGACCATCCAGGATCGGAAAGAGACCGTGCGCTGGCAGTGGGAGAGCGCCCGAGACCCTCAAGAAAAGGCTGCCCTGCGCTATCAGCTCGACCAACTCAACGAGGAGATCCAGAGTCATCGCTACCGACTCGAGGATCTGCGCTACAAAAAGGGTGACCTCGAGTCAAGGATTCGCGACAGGCACTCTCAGAGGGACTCACTCTTGCGCGAGCAGCAGTATTACGAGGATCAGCTCGAGCGCGAGCGCTACCAACTGGTGAGCCAGCAGGAGTTGTTGCGGCAACTGCAGGGTCACTGACCCTGCTCGGCCCTTAGGTCCAGCCGCAACCCCCTTTTGGTGGCGGGGAGCTAACGGTTTCCATTGAAGCCAGGAAGGCCAACCTGTCGGGCGGCCTTCCTGGCTTCAGGCGGGCGCTGGCTCGCCTTCCTGCTCTTTTTGCTCTTCCTCGGTGGGAGGCTCGGGTGCCTTCTCGATGGGTCGACTGGTGAAGGTGAGCTTCTCGTCGCCCTCCTTGAAGTCGATCATGACCACGTTGCTCTCGGGCACATTGCCACGAATGAACTCCTCGGCCAGCGGGTCCTCCACCATGCGCTGGATCGCGCGCCGCAGCGGACGGGCACCGTACTGCGGGTCGAAGCCTTCGTTGGCGAGGCGCTCCTTGGCGGCTTGTGTGACCTCCATTTGGCGCTGCTGCTGCTCGACTTCCTTGCGCACCTTGTTCAGCATCAGATCGACGATTTGCGTGATCTCGCCCATGTCCAGGCTGTGGAACACGATAATCTCATCGAGCCGATTGACGAACTCGGGCTTGAAGATCTTCTTCACTTCCTCGAGAATCTTCTTCTTCATGCGCTCGTAGCGCACTTCCTTGTCGCCCTCGTCCTTGGTCTTCCTGAAGCCGATATCGGGACCGCCCTCATGGCCAGAGAGGCCGATGTTGGAGGTCATGATCAGCACGGCGTTCTTGAAGTCGACGATGCGGCCCTGAGAATCGGTCAGACGGCCATCCTCCAGAACCTGGAGCAACATGTTGAAGACATCCGGGTGGGCCTTCTCGATCTCGTCGAGCAAGACCACCGAGTAGGGCTTGCGGCGCACGGCCTCGGTCAACTGACCACCCTCCTCGAAGCCCACGTAACCGGGAGGTGCACCGACCAGACGCGACACGGCAAACTTCTCCATATACTCGGACATGTCGATGCGCACCATGGAATCCTCGTCGTCAAACAAGAACTCGGCAAGTGCCCGGGCCAGCTCGGTCTTGCCCACGCCGGTGGGACCCAGAAACAGGAACGAGCCGATGGGGCGCTTGGGATCTTTGAGGCCCGCGCGAGCCCGCCGAATGGCCCGGGTGAGCACTCGGACCGGCTCGTCCTGGCCGATCACGCGCTCATGCAGCGTGCCCTCCATGTTGAGCAGCTTCTGGGTCTCGCCCTCGGCCAGCTTGCTGACCGGGATCTTGGTCCAGGTGGAGACGATGTGGGCGATCTCCTCCTCGGTGACCTTGTTGATCCGGTTGGCGGTGTTGGCTTTCTTCTCGCGCCACTCGCGCTCGAGCTCTTCCTTCTTCTTGCGAATCCGGTCTTCTTTCTCGCGCAGCTGGGCGGCCTTCTCATACTCCTGGTTCTTGATGACCGCTTCTTTCTCGCTCTTGAGCTTGCGCAGCTCCTCTTCCACCGCGCGCAGCTCGGCGGGCGGCAGGGTGGCCTGAAGGCGCACCCGGCTGGCCGCCTCGTCCATCACGTCGATGGCCTTGTCGGGCAGGAAGCGGTCGGAAATATAGCGGTCAGCCAGACGCGCCGAGGCTTCCAGCGCGTCATCGGTGATCTGCACCTTGTGGTGAGCCTCGTAGCGGTCGCGCAGGCCCTTGAGGATCTCGATGGTTTCCTCAACAGTCGGCTCACCCACCTGAATGGGCTGGAACCGGCGCTCGAGGGCGGCATCTTTCTCGATGTATTTGCGGAACTCATCCAGCGTGGTGGCGCCGATGCACTGCAGCTCGCCACGCGCCAGAGCCGGCTTGAGGATGTTGGAGGCGTCGATGGCGCCTTCAGCGGCGCCCGCCCCAACGATGGTATGCAACTCGTCCACGAAGAGAACGATCTCGCCCGCCGCGGCCCGGATCTCCTCCATCACCCGCTTGAGTCGCTCTTCGAACTCACCCCGGTATTTGGTACCGGCCACCAGCCCGGCAAGGTCGAGCGCGATCACGCGCTTGTCCCGCAGGAGCTCGGGCACCTCGCTCTTGAGGATGCGCTGCGCCAAACCTTCCACGATGGCGGTCTTGCCCACACCTGGCTCGCCGATGAGAGCCGGGTTGTTCTTGGTGCGCCGAGAGAGAACCTGAATGACCCTCTCGATCTCGCTGGCACGCCCGATAACAGGGTCGAGCTTGTTCTCGCGGGCCAGGTCGGTCAGGTCGCGCCCGTAGCTGTCAAGCGTGGGGGTCTTGGTGCGTTCCTTGGCGGGAGCCACTGAGGTCTCCACCCCCAAAAGCTTGGTGATCTCGGCCCGAATCTTGGCCGGGTCGACACCCAGGTTGGACAGCACGCGGGCGGCCACTCCCTCGCCTTCCCTCACCAACCCGAGCAGGAGGTGCTCGGTTC
>QWHO01000335.1 GCA_021404945.1 bacterium CPR1 | reverse complement strand
AGGGGTAGGCGACGAAGACCATGGGCGCCTTGAAGCTGCCGCTGGCCAGCTTCGTGCGGAAGCTCCCGCTCACCACGGTCTCGTCCACCTCTCCCACCTCGAGCTCACCCGGGCCGAGATCCTGGCCGCGCCACTGGCTCTTGAGGATGCTCAGCGTCTTGCCTTCCAGAGACGCGAGCCCGCCTCGCTCGTCACCGTGACCAGAAAGCGCCAGCTCGCCCGCCCGCAAGCTCCAGGCGCACGGGGGGCCAGCCACCGCGGGCACCTCATACCTGGCTTCCACGCTCTCCAGGCGGTGGGTCTTTCCTTCCAGCTGGAGCTGCACGAACGGACCTGCCGGTGAGCTGGAGGCGGTGGGCGACGGGGCGGGCTGCTCGGCGCACCCTACCCACAGCGTCAGCAGGACGATCCAGAGCCACCTCATGCGGGCAGCTCCTCCCATCCCAGCAACTGGTAGCGCAGTCGCCCGAACAGGTGGGCCTGGACCATTCGCAGGAAGACGGCCCGGTCCGAGGGCATCTTTCGAAAGGCATCCCCCAGGCAGACCACGCCTTTGATGCTGCCCGTGACCGGCTCGTCGGGTCGCTCGCGCCCGGCGTAGCCCTCCAGGATCTCAACGTTCATGCGGTAGTTCTCCGAGCGGCGCATGTCCTCGTCCATCCTCGTGATGCTGCTGCGGCTCTGGACCCGGGCGATGGCCACCACCAGGCGAGCGCGGTGAACGACTCGCGCCAGGTAGAGTGAGAGCAGCGCCACGGGCAGCAGCACCGGCGAGGCGAACAGGCAGAGTATCAGAAAGCCAACCGGACTGTAGTCGACGAAATTGAGCATGGTGAGCAGGATCAAGGCGAAAAAGCCGACGAAGACATAGAGCAGGCTGGAGTGTCGCTTCATCTCCGCCAGGAAGGTGGGGTAACGCCCGCTCAAAAGCGCCTGCATCTGCTCGCTCACCCTGAGTAATTCTCCCCGGCCGCCCTCAGACCATTTCCGTGAGCAGCCCCTTCTGGGCCACCAGAGCCGCCCGGCCTCTGCCGACTGAACGGCCGAGACGCTGCCGGTGCAGGTCAAGAACGCCTTGCCGCCCGTGGCCATGGCCAGGCGGGTGGGGTCACGGTGGTGCGTTTGAAGCGCTGAAGCGGGATGGAACTCAAGAGGCCTCCCTGACAGTCTCTTTGGGAGGGTCCCCATCCTTTCTGATCGAACCTCTGCAAAATCTACTGGGGAGAATCACCGATGAGATTCCGGCTACTCGCTCTTTCCCTGCTCATGGTGCTGGCCAGCGCCTTCTTCGGCTGCGGAGCCTCTGACACCGTGACCACCACGGATACCCTCGAATCCACCCTCCCCTCCCGGCGGTGGGTGGGCCGCATTCGTCTCACCGGCCCGATCAACGGGGCGCAGATCCGATTCTTGGACGCTTCGGGGAACCTCCTGGCGGAAACAACCTCCAATGCGGCAGGGGTCTTCTTCGCAACTCTGGCGCTGCCGTCCACGTTTCGCATCACAGCGACGTTCCAGGGCCCCAAGGGGACCTCGGAGACATTCTCCACGGTCTACGAGTCGGCGCCGCCCGCCCGGGGATGGCTCGAGGTCAATGCGGTCACGACCCTGATCGACCACTATCGCCAGCGCCACCCCGAGCTCTCCTTCGACCAGGTCGAGGAGCGGATTCGAGGCTACTTCGGAGTTCCGCGATCGCGCAGCCTGCGCAATGGGGTCTACTCGCTTCGGCTCTCCAACTTCAACCACTCGCTCTTCCTGAGGCGCGCGAGGGAGTTTCCGGGCGGCTTGCCAGCCTACGTCCAGGAGACGGTCTCCGCCATCGATGGACAGGGTCTGCTCAGCCCGCAGAGCCTCGGTTTGTCGGATGACGACGATGACAGCACGTTCGGGCCCAGTCTTCCCGGTCAGTTCGGCTTGTCCGACGGCGGGGGGGACGACGATGACGATCCGTTCGCAGGCGACAACACCGGAGTCTTCAACCTCAACAGCCTCGACGACCCCGATGAGCCCCTTCCGCCGGACCCTCCGGCCGTTGCGAACTTCAACACCCTGGTCGATGACGATGGCGATGACGACGCAGGGGATGACGACGACAGTCTGGCCTCGGACACCTTTGACGAGAACGAGTATGTGCTGGTCGAGAACAACCTGGTCAGCGAAGAAGCCACCGCAGCCGAGACCGCGGTCGTGGACGATGCCGAGGAGGTGAGCCTCAGCAGCATGGCCTCGGGTGTGGCATCCGCCGTAGGGTCTTCAACCTGGCCTTCCAGGCAGTCTTATCGCAGTTCGGAATCGGCCAGAATTCCCAGATCGAGAAACAGCTCCAGCAGATCGAGACGGACATTACGGCGCTCCAGAACTCGATCAACAATCTTTACGCGGCTCAGCTGGTGGGCTTTCTCGACACCCAGTACGCCGCTCAGGCAGATTCTCTCGGCGCCAATATCTCTTACATCCAGGGCCTGTGGGGCTCTCCGATCGTAGACGAGCGAACTGGCTACTCGGGCGCGGTGGCTGCCGCTTCGGCGGGCGCCTCGAGCGGCGGGCTCGACCTGAGCGAGTCGGCCACCCTGCTGCAAGACTTTCTGGCCGATGCCAGCGAGAGCCAGCTAGTGGCCGCTTTGAACCAGATTCAGAACAACCAGCTCGGGATCAACGGCGCTGCCAACTCGATGATCCAGCTGCTGGCCCAGGCGAACAATTACAACCGGTATGTGGGAATCTTCTCTACCGAGCAGCTGATCGCCCAGTTCAACACTTACGCAAGCTTTCAGCACCAGGCCACGGTGATGCTCGTCGCCATCGCTCGCTCCAAGACCCCTCCCGACCTCGAGACCGCCCAGGCCAGGCTGAAGCAATACAACGACAGCTTGAAGCAACAGTTCAGCCAGATTCCCTTCCCCCTCGACGAGAACCTGATCTACGACCGCCAGTCGGGCCTGGTCATCTACAACCAGGTCTTCCCCGCCAGCTCGCTGGCGGATGCCATCCAGATGGCCAGCACGCTCGAGGAGGGCGGGGTCTCTGGCTGGCAGGTCGCCTCGGTGACCGACCTGCAGCAGTTTACCTCCGGCTTTCAACAGCCCTTCGATCCCTGCTGCGCAAGCTCGGTTTGAATACGGCGGCTGCCGCCGGGAGCAACGGGTACGGCGGTAACGCCATGACCATCCTGACGGTCGAGCCGCAGAACGCCACGGTGAACGGATTCCCCAACCCCTTTGGCAACCAGATCACCTACAACTCGACCGACCTCAGCACCCTCTCCACCACCAGCCTGGGCACCCTCGACGCAAACACTGCCCAGAACGCAGTCGGTCCCTTCATCCTGGTTGGGGGGCAGCAGGGGGGGCTCTTCCTCGAGACGGGGGTCGCGGCGCCCCCCTCCGACGCCGCCTACCTGAACGTCTATCTCGGCTTCAACGGGCTCGACGCTCAGGGATTGTTCTCGGGCCCGGTGCTCAATGCCGCAGTCAGCTCGGACGGATCCCAGTGCACCGCCAGCACCTTGCTGCAAGCCGATGTTGAGGACGACGACGGCTTCACCGACTTCGAGGAGGTGCCGCTGGACGTGACCGGGTTTGTCTTCTGGACGAGCTCAGACCCTGACATTGCCGACGTGTCCAATGCGCCTGGCCAGGAGGGGCAGGTGATTCGGCTCGGTGGAGCGCCGGGCGGCACGGTGACCTTTACCGCCAGCCGCTCGCTCACCAACGAGGGCAACCCAGCTCAAATCGGCCCAACGACTCTCCCCACGTCCTTCCCCACGGGTCCGATCACCGCTACCGCAACTTTTACCTACCTGCCGGCCCCGCCAGCCCAGCTCACTTCGGTGTCGCTCTCTCCCCGTGACGCGCAGTTCAACGGAGGGCTGCCGCTCTCGCAGCAGCTCTACGTTGTGGGGCAGTTCTCCGACGGCACCAGCGCCGAGCTCTCCGCCGACCCCCAACTTGGTCCTCTGCTGGTCTTCACCTCGTCCGACCCCAATCTGACCGTCGTCCAGCCCATGGCGAACGGAGGCGTGATCTCGGGGCCGGTGGTGGCTTTGTCGACGGCGGGGTATCCTACCAATCCCGTCACCATTACGGTGTCGGTGCAGGGCTTGACCGACAGTACAACTTTGAGCTTCTCTCCCTGACTTCAGGAGCCCGGTGGTGTGGGGAGGATTCTCCCCGGCCGGCCTCAGACCATTTCGGTCAGCAGCTCCTGGCGCGGATTGGGGATCACGACCTTGTTGACCAGCAAGCCCTTCTGAGCCACCACGGCGGCCCCGGCCTCCACCGCCGCCTGCACGGCCGAGACGCTGCCGGTGCAGGTGAAGAAGGCCTTGCCGCCCATGGCCATGGCCAGCCGGATCTCGGTCAGCTGCACGGCCGCCGCCTTGGCGGCGGCGTCGGCACCCTCGATGAGGGAGGCCACCGAGAACGACTCCACGATGCCCAGGGCGTCCATGTGCATGCCGCGGCTGGCGCCGCTCAGGGCCGGGAAGACGGATTCGTGCACGTTGGGGATGACAAAGACATCGATGACCGAGAAGTCGCCCGCCTCGCAGCCGGCTCCGATGCTGGCCTGAACGGCCGCCACGTCGCCCCGGATCATCACCATGTATTTCCCCGAGCAGATGGTGCGGGCCAGCACCAGCTCGACGGCCGCCGCTTTGAGCATGGCGTCGGTGACCTGGAATCCCCCCGCGATGCTGCTCAACTCGACGAGTCCCAGACAGTGTTCAGGCATTCTCGGCTCCGATCTCGACAAAGTCGCTGGTGATGGACGACACGTGGCCGGCGATGCTGGCGTGCAGGTCCACCCCCAGCTCGGTTTCAGTCACTGTTGCGATCCTCTGGCCGCGCTCGACCCGCTGACCGGGGGATACCACCGGCCGGGCGGGTTGGCCCACGTGCTGGGAAAGTTTGATGCGAACGCGGGCTGGCTTGGTGGGAGCGGGGTCGAAGGGAGCCTCGCTCTCATAGGCTTCCAGCTTCAGGCGGCGGCGCAGCAGTTTGAGGGGGACGCGTCGCCCCTCTTTCATGGGATGAACGCGCACCGGGGCCTCTTGCTTGAACTTGTAGTTGGCTGCCCGCATGTCGCTCTTGGCGTCCTCGCACGCCTCGCGCGGGTAGAGATCTTCCGGGCAGGCATACAGGGTGCACAGTCCGCACGAGCAGCAAAGCTCGGCCCAGGGGTTCCACAGCTCGGCGCCGGTCTTGTTGAAGCCCAGGCTGCGCATCACCTTGTGAGGCTGGATTTCGTAGCCGAGCAGGTAGCGGGGGCACATCTCGGTGCAGTAGCTGCACTGATCGCAGGCCGACTTGCCGATGCGGCGCTGGGCCTCGTTGGAGGTGGTCTCACGGCGGATCAGGGAATGGTCGCGGGGCAGCGCGATCAGGGCGCCGGTGGTCTTGGTCACCACCTCGTCGAGGTCAAAGCAGATCTTCCCCATCATCACGCCGCTGATCATCAAGGCGAAATCGTCGGTGCTGGTGCCGCCGGCCCGGGCCAGCACCTCTCGGAACGAGGTCCCGATGGGCACCCAGAAGGAGGAGGGCCGCTTTACCAGCCCCGCGACGGTCAGGAACTTGTCCACCACCGGCTGGCCCTGCATCGCCCGCTCCACGTTGTAGAGCGTCTCCACGTTGTTGACCGCGCAGCCCACCTGAAGGGGCAGCCCGGCAGGGGGGATCAGCCGACCGGTGGCCAGGTAGACCAGCTCGTACTCGTCCCCGGCGGGGTAGAAGTCGCCCATCAACAAGAGCTCGATGGAGCGGGACGCAAGGTGAGGCCGCAGGGCTTCCACGGCGCGCGCATTTTTCTCCTTGACCCCGAACTTGCCACAGGTGGCCCCGGTCAGCTCCATCATGCGAGCCATGCCGGAGGCGATCTCCCCGGGATACTGCTGCATGAGCTCGACGTCTTTGTGGACCAGGGGCTCGCACTCGGCCCCGTTGGCCAGGTAGGTATCCACCCGGGCCGAGGCCTTGACGTAGGTCGGAAAGCCGGCGCCTCCGGCCCCCACCACGCCCATGGTCTTCAGTTGCTGGCTCAAGTCAGCGCTCCTTGAGCTCGTCGAGCCACTCGCGCAGCTCGGCCACTCGCTGGCGGGTGACCCGCGCGCGTGTGGACTCGTAGATCATCGGGTACATCGAGCCACCTTCCCACTCCGAGGCCCGCGCCTCGGCATCGGCATCGCGCAGCTTGATCCAGAGCAGCTGGGCGGTGATCAGCTTCTCTTTGGTCAGCGGCTGCAGGCGGGCGGTGAGCTGCTTGTAGACGGCGTTCAGGTCCTTGTCGGCTTTGGCGAAGTCAGCCGCAGCCTGGGCGTTCATCTCGTGCTGGCTCTGGGCCAGAACGGTGGCGGTCAGCATCACGATCAACAGCATGCGTTTCAACATGGGGCCAGGCTTTCCGGAGCGGGCGCTCTCATTCCTGGCTCCGAGGATGTCGCCGACTTGACTCGGTCCGACCAATCATACCGCCGGTTCAAATCTCAAAAGCCCTCTCGATCCAACGAGCCAGAGGTGCCGGTCCCGCAGGACGAGGCTCCCTGCCAGATGCAAAGCCCCCTACCGACCCGGCGCCAAAAGCTCGAGCACGCGAAGATCCGGCGCGTGCCCACCCTCCGGGTCCAGGGGCTGGATGCAGACATGGTCGGCGCCCGCATCCCAGTGCTCCTGGATGCGTTGACGCAGGGCGGCTTCGTCCCCCCAGGCCACCATGGCGTCCAGGAAGCGGTCGGCGGATTGATCCAGCTCTTCTTCGGTGAAGCCGAGCCAGGTCCAGTTGTTGCGGTAGTTGGGCAGGCGCATGTAGACCTCCAGGGTGGCCTTCGCGACCGCCCGGGCTCTGGCGGCGTCGCTGGTCAGCACCACCTTCTGCTCCACGTAGAGCTTCTTGCCAGGTCCCAGAATCTCGCGCGCCCGCCGGGTGTGCTCGGGGGGCACGTTGTAGGGGTGGGCTCCGTCGGCCAGCTCGGCCGAGAGCTTGAGCATCCCGGGCCGCAGGGCGGCCAGGATCAGCTCGTTGTTGCTGGTCGGCTCGGGGGCGCGGAACATCGCCTTCTGCATCTTCTCGAGATACTCGCGCATGAAGGCCAGCGGTTTGGCGTATTCATGCCCTCGCAGCTTTGCCACCAGGGGCATGTGGGAGACCCCCAACCCCAGCAGAAAGCGCCCCCCCGACTGCTCGTTGAGGGTCAGGCGGGCGGCGGCGCTGGCCTGGGCGTCCCGGGCCCAGATGTTGGCGATGCCGGTGGCGATGGTCA
>QWHO01000334.1 GCA_021404945.1 bacterium CPR1 | reverse complement strand
GTGGGTGGCGATCGACATCGTGCTGTGGGGCTTCATCTCGCGCTTTCTCAACTCGGTCTCCCACTCCAACATGAGCTTCGTGCCCACCTTGCTCGGGGCTGTGCTGCTGTGGGATTTCTTCGCCCGAGTGATGCAGGGGGTCACCATCGCCTTCTTTGAGGACATCTGGTCGCGCAATTTCCTGAACCTTTTCTGCTCACCCCTCTCCGTGCCGGAATATGTGACCGGACTGGTGGTGACGAGCATTGCCACCAGTCTGGTGGGGCTGCTGGTGATGCTGCTCTTGAGCAGCGCAATCTTCGGTCTTTCCTTCTTGAGCTACGGACTGGCTCTGATCCCCTTCCTCCTGATCCTGTTCGTCTTCGGCATAGCGCTGGGAATTTTCGCCTGCGGCATCGTGCTGCAGCTGGGGCCCTCAGCAGAGTGGTTCATCTGGCCCATTCCCGGGATGCTGTCCCCCTTCGCCGGGGTTTTTTACCCATTGACCACGCTGCCTCAGTGGATGCAGTGGGTCGCTCACCTGCTGCCCCCTTCCTACGTCTTCGAAGGGATGCGGGCGGTGGTGGCCGGGGGAGGGGCCCAGCTCGGCGAGTTGGGCATCGCGGCCTCGCTGGTGCTCGTCTACCTTCTGGGGGCGTGCTGGTTCTTCATGACCATCTACCGCCAGTCCGTCCGCAGCGGGCGCCTTGCCCGCTACAACGCCGAGGGATCAAGCTGAGTCAGAAGCCCTTTACACGAAGTTCACACTTGTTACATCCGTGTTACCTGGAAAATACAAACGGCGCGGCCGGAATCGTTAGTCTGACAACAAGACCAATCAGGCGGAGGAAAACTTGAGCATCGACCAGACCCAGAAGATCTCCGAGCTGTCAGCGACCTGCTGCGAGGGCCTGGCCGCCGCCAACCTCGCGGTTCCCCAGGCGGCCATCAATCGAATCCAGGGAGGTGCAAGCTCAGACAGCACGGCACTGGCCGCCCTGCAGCCGACGGACGGATTCTCGGGCTCAGGCTCCAGGCAAGCCGGTGGAAGCTTCGAGTTCGCCAGCAATTTCGCGGCCAACTTTGCCAACCTGTTCGATGCCCCCGGGTCTGGGAACATCTCCCATCCCGGCGAGATCGCTGCTGGAACCGGCACGCAAGACCGGGCCTCCAGGCCGGGTGAGCCGGCTCCCGAGACAGGCAATGAGACCTCCCTTCAAGACCGCACCTCCAAGCCTGGAGCACCGCGCCGCCGTCGCCGCTCGAGCGGAAGCCGGCGCTCTCGACGCAGCTCCACACGGGCCCGTGGCTCCAGTCGCTCCAGCCGGGCACAACGCTCGCGACGTTCCCAGCGCACGCAAGGCACCCGCAGCAGCCGGCGAGCTGGCCTGCCAAGCCCCCCGCTGACCGGCAACCGCACCGCTGACGCCGCCATCGGTTGGAACGGTCGCAACTTCAAAGCCGGCCAGACGAAACGCTGCGCTGATTTCGTCTCTTCCGTGCTGCGTCAATCGGGCACCGCTCCTCGCGGATTTCAGCACCAGAACACGGTCGCTGGCCTGGCCAAATATGGCCGCCCCATCCAGCGCGACCAGTTGCGTCCGGGTGACGTGGTGATGTTCGGCAACACTTATCGGCGCGGACAGTACACCCACACCGGCATTTACGTCGGCAACGGCCAGTTCGTGCATCGCCCGACCGCCAACGCTCCGGTGCGCATCGACAGCCTGAATCAGGGCTACTACAGGGGCAAGTACACCGGCGCCCGACGCATGCAAGATTAAGCAAGGTTGAATCGGTTTCCACGTCACTAGCTGTCGTTCATCCGCCTTAGACTGAGCTCAAGGAGGATGAAACTCTTGAGCGATGATCCGGCCGCCCAATTCTGGACTCCCCGCCTCGCCGCGCAAGGTAGTGTGCCGATCGCGCGAGCCTTTCTCGAGGCCTATCCCCGGCTGCAGCTGACCGCCTCAGAAGCGCTGCTGGTCCTCTTCCTGGTGGCCTTCAAAGGGGCCCGTGAGCATGCTGATACCAGTCTGGCTCACCTGAGTCGGTGCCTGGGCGTGGATGCCCGCACGGTGAGGAGCTGGGCCAGCCGGCTGGAAGGGCGAGGGCTTTTGCAGAGGGTGCTCCGGCGGCGAGGATACGGGCGCGAGCAGACCAACCTGTGGGATCTGAGTCCCCTGTTCCGGGCTCTGGAGAGATTCGAACCCCGGCTCGAGATTTCTGGCCACGCCCCCCCAGTGCGTCCGTGAAGTCCATCCCCTCCGTCGGCTGGAAGTCCGGCCCCTGGAATATCTTGTGGTGGCGCAGGCGGGGGGGTAGGGGCCCCGAGAGCCTAGCTCCTCCGACACCCCATAGGGGTTTGCGGCCGGACTTCTGGAGCGTAGCCCCTCCGACACCACCGGGGGGTTTGCGGCTGGACCTCTAAGGCTGCTCGGGCGCCGGCGCCGGCGCCGGCTCTGGCTCCACCGGTGCTGGCTCCGGTTCTGGCTCCGGCTCAACCGGCTCGCTCGCCGGCTCCGTCACCGGCTCGCCGACCGGGGGCTCGTCCAGGGGCGTGGGCTCTAGCAATGGCTCGGGCTCTGTAACCACCGGCTCGGGCTCGGGTTCAGGCACAACGCTGGGAATACTGCGCGGCACCGGTCGGGCAGGGGCGGGACGGCTCCAGGTCGGCTGCACCGCGCGGCCAGGACGGGCCACCGAGCCGGGCTGGGGAATGCGGGGCGGCGCCTTCACGTCCGGCACCTTCGCCCCCGGCGGACGTCTGGCGATGCGGTGCCAGGCCAGCTGCACGTCCCGGGCCACGGGCACGGCCACCTCGCCTCCGTAGCCACCCGACTTCTCCAGAAAGACCACCACCACCAGGTCGGGTTGCTGGTAAGGCGCAAAGCTCACAAACCAGGTGTGGTTGCGTCCCTCGGGGTTGTCGGTGCTGGGCAGATTCTCCACCGTACCGGTCTTGCCGGCGATCTCAAGCTCCCAGATGTTGGCCCGCACCGAGGTGCCATATTGGACGGCACCACGCATGCCGGCTCGAATACGCTTCCAGGCCACCAGCGGGGCGTTTACGTAGCGCACAACCTGGGGCTCGAGGCTTCTCACGGTCTTCTCGCCGTCCTTGACCTGCTGCACCAGATAAGGCCTGACCACTCCGCCATCGGTGGCTACGGCCGCGGTGACCACCGCCATCTGCAGGGGCGTCACGGTCAGAAAGCCCTGCCCGATGGACATGTTGGCGTCATCGCCGGCATACCACTTCTCCCTGACCTGCTTGACCTTCCACTTCTCGTCGGGCAGATTGCCGCTCACCTCGCCGGGCAGGTCCACCCCGGTAGGTGCTCCCAGACCGAACTCGGAGGCGGACTGACCGATGCGTTTGCCGGTCAGCTTCAGGCCGAGTCCGTAATAGGCCACGTCGCACGAATGGGCCAGCGTGTCCTCGAAGCTGAGCCAGCCGTGGCCGGAGCGCACGAAGCAGTTGAAGGGAACCTCGCCGATCTGCAGCATTCCCTGGCAGTAGAAACGGGCGTCGGGTTTGATCAGCCCCTCGGCAAAGGCGGCCGCCGAGGTGATCAGCTTGAACGTTGAGGCGGGAGGATAGGTGCCCGACAGGGCGCGGTTGAGCAGAGGGGCGGCTGGATCGCGCAGAAGCAACGTGAAGCGCCGACTGGAGATGCCCCCTGCAAACCAGCCCGGATCGTAGCCGGGCAGGCTGGCCATGGCCCGGACCTTGCCGGTGCGCGCTTCCATGGCCACGACCACCCCGCCGGTGCGCTCTCCGTTGCGCCAGCGAAGCTCGTTTAAAGCTTGTTGCAGACTGTCCTCGGCCACTTTCTGGAGCTCGGCGTCCAGGGTCAGCACCAGGTCGCGACCCGGGCTGGGGGTTATCTCTTCCAGCTCTTGGACGGGCCGGCCGGAAACGTCCACCAGCACGACCCTCCGGCCGGAGACTCCCCGCAGGTCATCTTCCCAGCTTGCCTCCAAGCCGTCCTTTCCCACCCAATCGCCCGGCTCATACTTGCGGTTCGACTGGCTCAAGGTCAGCTCGTCCACCTCCCCCACCTGGCCCAGCACGTGACAGGCCAGGCTGCCCAACGGGTAGTCGCGTATGGGAAAGACTTCCAGCCGGCTGCCGGGAATGCGGCCCTGAGCTTCGGCCAGGCGAGCCAACTGGCGGGGGTTGAGCCGATCGGAGACGACCAGAGGCTCGATCGAAGCAGCCTGCGCCTTGCGCACCAGTTCTCGCACCTGAGCCGGCTTGAGCTCGGCCAGTCGAGTCAACTCGCGCACGGTGCCGGTGGGATCGTTGAGGCTTGCGGCCATGATGGTGAACACCAGGTGAGCCCGATTACGCACCAGGACGCGCCCACGGCAATCGTACACGTTGCCGCGGGGAGCCGGAACGGGCAGCGAGCGAACGACGTTCTCCTGGGCCATGGCCCCCAGCACCTGGCCCCGCCAGGCCTGGAGGTACAGCAGGCGCAAAGCAAGCAGGGCGAACACCAGCAGCAGACAGCGATAAAGCCAGCCCAGGCGTCGCGTGTAGGCCAGCGTCACGCCGTCCTCCGGCGCCACAGGCGGCGCTCGCGCACCGGGCTCGGGCGCAGCAGCAAGAACCAGAAGATCAGGTTCATGAGCAGCGCCCCCGGAAACCAGAGCTGTACTCGCAGCGGGCTGGGCTCGGCCCAGACTCCCAGCCCGGCCATGCCCAGGGCAACCGCCAGCGTGCCCGTGCTGACCAGGAGCGCCGGAACCACCGGCCCGGCCCGCGGCAGGCTCTGCCCGGCAAGTCCCAGCATCAGGCCGGTCCAGCCGTAAACGGCCACGAAGATGCCTGCCAGCCCGGGACCCAGCAGGGCCATTCCAAGTCCCCCGGCACCTCCTAGCGCAGCGCACAGGCTGGGCGAGGCCCTGCGCCAGGTGGCCTGCACCAGGGCCAGCAGCAGTGGATCAGGGCGAGGCAGGCCGGCCGGCCACAGGGTCAGCACCCAGTAGCCTCCCAGAGCGCCCAGAAGATAGCGCCAAAAGCGACTCAAGGCCGGCGACCCACCAGCAAGACCTCGTGTAGGCGCCCGAATTCCGCCTCGGGCCGAACCTGCACCGATTGAAACAGAGCTTCGGTGCGCCCGTAGTTGCGCACCACACGGCCCACCACCAGCCCGCGCGGGAAGACGTCTCCCAGGCCCGAGGTGAGCACCCGCTCCCCCTCCTTGACGGCCACCGAGTGGTCCAGAAAGCGTACCATGCAGTTGTAGCCCGACTCTCCGTAAAGAATTCCCACCGCTTTGGAATGCTCCAGCATGACCGGAACGGCGCTGTTGGGGTCGAGCAAGAAACGCACCCGGGCCGAAGAGTCGGCCACGGCCACCACTCGGCCCACCAGGCCCTGGGGCACCAGGGCGACCATGTCCCGGGTCACTCCCTGGCGGCTACCGCGATCCACCACCACCTCCGAGAACCAGCTCGAAGGGTCGCGGGCTGCTACGCGCGCCACCACGCCGTCCGACAGGCGGTCCTGAGGCAACTCGAGCAAGCTGGCCAGGCGGGCGTTCTCCTCCTCGACCGCCCGCGAGCGAGCCTGCTCGGCTTCCAACTCGAGCACGCGTTGGCGCAGGGCTTCATTCTCACGAGCCAGTCGGCTCTGAGAACGAAAAAAGGCGCCTAATCCGGCGCTGAGCTGCTGACCGGCATCCAATACGGGAGCTTGATAGGGGGCCAGGCGCAGCCCCAGGCCGCCGCCCGCCCAGCCCAGGCGAAGCTGCATGAAAGCCAGCAGGGCTGCCACCACGCCCACCGCCAGGGCTGTCAGGAGGGCCGGACGCACGGCCTAGCCGCGCTCGTAGCCGCCCAGCACCGTGCGCAGAAGACGCGGGTCGGAGAAAAGTCTCGCTGCTCCGAGGGCGACGCAGCTCATCGGTTCCGCGACCCGCTGACAGCGTACTCCGGTCACCTGGGTAATCAGCTCGTCCAGCCCCGCCAGCAGGCTGCCGCCTCCGCACAGGGCCAGGCCGCCTTCCATCACCTGGCCCACCTGATCGGGCGGGGTGGACTCCAGCACCGACTTGACCAGTTGGGCGATCTCGCCGGTAATCGGCTGCAGCACACCGGCGATTTCATTGCAGTCGAGCGTAACCGAGCGGGGCAGGCCGCTGTGCATGTCCCGACCTCGGATCGAGCCGTGCCCTGGCTCCAGTCGGGGTAGAGCGGCTCCGGCAGTTATCTTCAGGTTCTCGGCCGAGCGTTCACCCACGATCAGGTTGTGGCGATGACGCAGGTGGCTGACCAGGGCCAGGTCCATCCGGTCACCGGCCGCTCGGATGCAGTTGGAGGCAACCAGCGAGCCAGCCGAGATGACAGCAGCCTGCGAGGAGCCACCGCCCACATCCACCACCATGCAGGCCCGAGCCTCCTGCACCGCCAGGCCGGCCCCGAGTGCGGCCAGGAGAGGTTGCGGCAGGAGATCGACCGTGCGGCCTCCGGCGTCGCGCACGGCGTCGGAGACGGCCTGGCACTCCACGTCGGTAGCATCGGCCGGAACCCCGACCAGCACTCGCGGCCGAATGACGCCGTGGGAGCGAACCTGCTGCAGGGCGTGATTGAGGAGCACCTGGGCCATCTCGTAGTCGGCGATGGCCCCGTCGCGCACGGGGCGGACGATCTGGATGTGAGCCGGGACGCGGCCCTGCATGCGGCGCGCCTTCTGGCCCACGGCCACCACTTTGCGCTCGCGCCGATCGACGGCCAGATAGCTGGGCTCGTTCCAGCAGATGCCTCGATTGCGCTGCGAGACGGGCGTGTTGGCCGTGCCCAGATCGACGCCCACGTCCGGGACCAACTTGCTCAGCAGGCCCATCTAGCGTCCCTCCAGGCAGTCGAGACCGTGCTCCTTGAGCAGCCGATAAACTCGGCTGACCGGCAGGCCCACCACGTTAAAGTAATCGCCCTCGATGCGCTCGATCAGGAGGCTGCCCAGTCCCTGGGCGCCATAGGCGCCGGCCTTGTCCATGGGTTCGCCGCTGGCGACGTAAGCGCGGATCTGGCCGGCCGTGAGGGGGTGGAAGGTGACCCGGGTGACCTCGTGCAGCGTGGCCAGCACCTCATCAGAGCGAGCCAGGGCCACGCCGGTGTAGACAAGGTGCTCGCGCCCGGCCAGACGACTGAGGATAGCCACCGCCTCCTGCTCGTCACGCGGCTTGGAGAGCACCTCCCCCTCCAGCCAGACCAGCGTGTCGGCGCCCAGCACCAGGGCCCGGCCGGAGCTTCTTCGAGCTACCTCTTG
>QWHO01000333.1 GCA_021404945.1 bacterium CPR1 | reverse complement strand
TGACCAGCACCCACCACTCGTTGCTGTTTTTCACCACCAAAGCGCGCGTCTTCAAGCTGAAGGTGCACGAGATCGGTGAGTTCGGGCGCACTGCTCGGGGTCAGGCGCTGGTCAACCTGCTCAATATCGAGCAGGGCGAGAAGATCTCCGCGGTCATCCCGGTGCGCTCCTTCGAGCAGCCAGGATTCATCGTGACCTGCTCGCGCGAGGGCATCGTCAAGCGCACGGCCCTGATCGGCTACCAGAACATCCGTTCCAGCGGGCTGATCGCGCTGGGGCTGAAGGAGGGCGACGAGCTCGTGAATGCTCGCCTGACTCCGGGTAACGAAGAGCTGAGCATCGTCACTGCCCATGGGATGTCCATTCGTTTCAAGGAAGATGAGGTGCGCGCCACCGGCCGCATCGCCCAGGGAGTGAAGGGTATCAGCCTGCGGGTAGGCGATCGAGTGGTGGCCATGGACAGCTGCTCGGAAGGTACCGAGGTGCTGGTGGTCACTCAGAAGGGCTACGGCAAGCGTACTCAGTTGGAAGATTACCGTTTGCAGTCCCGCGGCGGCGTGGGCGTGAAGACGGTGCAGATCACCAACAAAACCGGGCTGGTCGTGGGGGCCCGCATGGTCAACTCCGATGACGTGCTGATGCTGTCCACTTCCCAGGGCACGCTGATCAAGATGCCGATGGAAGGCATCCGACACGTGGGTCGCGTGGCCCAGGGCGTGATTCTGATTCGCCTCGAGGAAGGCGACGAGGTCACTGCCCTGGCCCGCATTCCCAAGGAAGAGGACGACGAGGACACGGTTGCCACTGTCGACGACGAGCAGCTCGCATCAACGTCCGATGCCCGCGAGGCGGCTCACGAGGGGGCTCCGCCCGAGGAGGACAAGGTTTCTTCCCTCGCTGACCAGTCTTCGCCCATAGACGATTCGTCCGAAGAGGAAGAGGCTCCGTCAGAGGACTAGGCGAATTGTCATGCTATGAGCCGTTTGGCCCGCATCGGCTGGCTGCTTGTTCTGTACGGAGCTCTGGTGGCCATGGCCTGGAGTCGGGGGGCGATTCGCTGGCCCGATTGGTTGCCTGTGCGGGTGGGAGGGCAACTGGCCTCTCTGAACCGGCACCTGGAGAGGAATCCAAAGGATGGATCGGCCTATGCCCTGCGCGCTGACTACTGGCTGGATCAGGGCGACTACGTGAGGGCCCGCCAGGACCTGGAGAAGGCTCTCCAGCACGGTTATCTGAAGCCTCCCGTGCACAACAACCTGGCCTGGTCGTTGGCCCATCTGGGTCTCTTCCAGGAAGCTCTGCCCGTGGCCAGGGAGGCCGTTGCTCGCCAGCGGGCCAGCTACTCGTTGGACACGCTGGCCTTCGTCCAAGCGGGCCTTGGCAACCGTGACGAGGCGCTGGAGCTTTATGCCCTGGCCCTGGCTCTCGACCCTACCGACGACGAGATTCGGGCCAACCGGGCCGCTTTGTTGCGCGCTGAGCCCTGAAGAGCCGGGCATCGACTTCGCTCGCTGAGCGCGCCAGCAAGCACCTCGATCCAAGGTGTGGTCCGCTCCGCTGACCGAGGCCCGACCGGCCAATCCGAGGCAGAGCGCCAGGGTAGCGAGCTTTCCCAACCAAGGAAGGGAGCCGGAAGAAAGGATCCGGCGCTGGGCCTCTACCGCGACCCCCCCCCGACGGTAGAGGCCCAGCTCTTTCGTTCGAGGAAAAACGTGAGGCCCGCGCGCTGGCGGGCCTCACCTGGTGGACCGCGAAGGTCTCGAACCTTCGACACCCTGATTAAAAGTCAGGTGCTCTACCCCTGAGCTAGCGGTCCATATGCACGCCCGGAGGGGCTCGAACCCCCAACCTACGGCTCCGAAGGCCGTCGCTCTATCCAGTTGAACTACGGGCGCATGTATTGTGCCGAGCGAAGGGCCGGGTCGCAAGACCCGGCCCCAGCCCGAGCTGTTTGGGGTGAGTGACCGGACTTGAACCGGCAACCCCTGGTTCCACAGACCAGTACTCTAACCGATTGAGCTACACTCACCGTCTAACGTTCTGGCGCGCCCAGGAGGATTCGAACCTCCGACCACCTGCTTAGAAGGCAGATGCTCTATCCCCTGAGCTATGGGCGCAAGGCCTGGTCGGAGCGGCCGGATTCGAACCGGCGACCCCTTGCTCCCAAAGCAAGTGCGCTAGCCAGGCTGCGCTACGCTCCGAACTGCCCCCTAGTATACAAGCCCGGTGACACTCAGTCAATCAGGGCCTGGATTTGCGAGAACAGCCCTCGCACCGCCCGACCCCGGTGGCTCAGAGAATTTTTCACCTCGCCTGGCAGCTCGGCCATGGTGCAGCCGTGCTCGGGCAAATAGAAAATGGGATCGTAGCCGAACCCACCTTCTCCGCGGGGAGCGTAGCTGATCAGCCCCTCCACGGCTCCGGGAGAGACCGTCGGCCGGCCCTGGGCGTCCACCAGCACGGCCACGCAGCGGAAGCGAGCCGTGCGGAGATCGTCGGGCAACTCGCCCAGCTCTTCGAGTAAAAGGGCGATCTTGTCCGAGTGCGGGATGTCGCCGCCGTAGCGGGCCGACTGCACGCCCGGGCGGCCGTCCAGAGCGTCCACCTCCAGGCCGCTATCGTCGGCCAGCACCGCCAGGCCGGTCTTCTCGTGGTAGTAGCGGGCCTTCAAAATGGCGTTGCCTTCGAAGGTCGACTCGGTCTCAACGGGCTCGGGGATCCCCGGGTAATCGGCCAGATCCACCAGGCGCACGCCGGTTTCCTGCAAAATCTCACTCAACTCGCCCACCTTGTGGCGATTGCCCGTGGCCAGAAGCAGCATGGCCTTACTTGTTGGAATTGATGTGATTGATTTCTGTCCAGCGCTCATCGATCTGCCACTGGATCGTCTTGATGTCCTGGCAGATGGCCAACAGCTCGGGGTTCTTGAGCGCGTTCTGGGTGTAAAGCTCGTAGACCTTGTGGGCCACTTCGCGCATCTTGCGCTCTTTCTCCTCGCGCAGGTCCTGCACGTCCATGCGCAGCCGCTGCACGCGGAGCATTTTCTCCGAGCTGCGCACGGCGGCTTCCTTGCCTTTTTGCACGCCCTTGCCGACGCCTTTGAGCGACTCCCCGAAAAACTCGATAAATCCCATATCCGTTGGTTTCTCGGCTAGGTGCGCGAATCCTTTCCCGCCAGAACTTCGCTGGCTGCCTCCAGGACCCGGTCCATTTCCTCCAGGGTGTGAGCGGCCGAGACGCAGGCGGCGTCCCCAGTCGATGGGGGAAGGTAGACCCCTCGGGCCAGCATGCCATGGAAGAACCGAGCGTACCGGTCACGGTCGAGCTGCGCGGTGTCGCGCTCGTCGCGCAGCCTGGGAGGCCCGAACCCGAGGCTGAACAGCGAGCCCACGGCCTGGTAGGTAATTCCCAACTCGCGCAGACCGGCCAGGCGCTCGGTCAATGATTCCAGCCGGGCATAGAAGCCCGGCTGGGAGTACGCCTTCAGTGCGGCCAGCGCGGCCCGTACCGTGAGGGGATTGCCGCAAAAGGTGCCGGCCTGGTAGACGGTGCCCACCGGTGCCAGCAGGTCCATCAGCTCGCGACGCCCTCCGAAAGCGCCCACGGCCAGCCCTCCCGCCAGGGCCTTGCCCAGACATGTCAGGTCGGGGGTCACCCGATACCGTTCTTGCGCGCCGCCCAGTGCTACTCGAAAGCCGCACAGCACTTCATCAAAGATCAGCAGGCAGCCGTGCCGCAGGCAGAGAGTCCGCAGCCCTTCCAGGAAGCCGGGGTCGGGGGCGATCACACCCATGCTGCCGGTGACCGGCTCGAGAATGACCGCGGCTACCCGGTCGAGCTCGTGCTCCCGCACCGAGTCGAGTGAGTTGTAGCGGGCCACCAGGGTCTCTGCGGTCAGCGCCGGGGAGGCGCCCAGGGCCAGGGCCCCCCCGATCTCGTCGGCTTCTTCGCCGGCTGCGTCCAGGCACTCCACGTGACCGTGGTAGTTGCCCTCGAACTTGAGGATGCGCGAGCGGCCGGTGGCGGCCCGAGCAACCCGCAGGGCGCTGGCCACGGCCTCAGCGCCCGAGTTCACGAAGCGCACCTTCTCCATGGAGGGATAGCAACGCCGCACCAGGCGAGCCAACTCCAGCTCCCAGGTGGTGGGGGCTCCGAAGATGGTCCCATCCTCCAGAGCTTCGCGCACCGCCCGCGTGATGAGCGGATGGCTGTGCCCCAAGACCAGAGGTCCCCAGGCGCAGAGCAAGTCCAGATACTCGCGACCCTCCACGTCCCACACTCGGCTTCCCAGACCCCGGGCCAGCACCGGCGGAGTCCCGCCCACCTGACCGAAGGACCGGAACGGGCTGTTGACCCCGCCCGGGATGACCTCCTGGAGCTCCTCAAAAACGGACATTCGCTGGCCTTTGCAGCTAGACGGGGCCTCTCCTGCCAGTGAAGGAAGAGCGAGCTTGACCGGGGAAGCTATGATGGCGCCGCGCACGGGTCTTGCGCGGCGTTGTCCAAAGGCTGAGAAGGGCATTATGGCGAGGTTTGTCTACGAGGCGCTGGACTACAAGGGCCGGGTAGTCCAGGGCGAGGTCGAGGCGCCCACCGTCGACGCCGTGGTAGCGGATCTGCGCAAGATCCGCTACACGGTTACGAACGTGCGCGAGGTTCGCGAGCCGATCGCCCAGGTCAAGGCTGTCCTCAGCCGCTTTGAGTGGGTTTCGATCTACGCCCTGGCCGTCTTCACACGCCAACTTGCCGTGTTGCTTCACGCCGGCATCCCGCTGCTGCGGGCCATTGATGGGCTGCGCAAACAAACCTTGAACCCTCGGCTGACCCGGGCCATCACCGAGGTGCATAACGACCTCAAGGCTGGTTACTCGCTCTCCAAGGCTCTGGCCAAGCAGCCCGACGTATTCAACCCCATCTACGTCAGCATGATTCGGGCCGGTGAGATGTCGGGCGCCATGGACGAGTTGCTGAACCGCCTCGCCGCTCTGCTCGAGCGCGAGTTCCAGCTGCGCAAAAAGGTGGAGGCGGCGCTCACCTATCCCATCATTGTCTCTATCGCTTGCGTCAGCCTGTGCCTGTTCATGGTGACCTACGTCTTCCCCACCTTCGTGGACCTGTTCAAGGGGATCGACGTGACCATGCCGGCTGAGACTCGGGCCTTGATCCTGATCACCAAAACACTTAACGACCCTACTATCATGCTGCCCGCCCTGCTGGGCCTGGGATTGATGGTCGTGGGTCTGGTGCACTATTTCCGCGCTCCTATAGGCCGCCGCCAGTGGAGCTGGTTGATGCTCGAGCTGCCGCTTGTGGGGCCGGTGACCAAAAAGGTGGCCATGACGCGCCTGTGTCGCACGTTGGGCACGTTGTTGGTGAGCGGCATCCCCATGATGCACGCTCTGCAGATCACCAGTCACGCCGTCGGTAACGAGGTCATCTCCGATTTGCTCGACGAGATCCAGACCGAGATGTCGGCCGGAATGAGCCTCTCCGGGCAGTTGATTCAGCACAAGGTGTTCCCCCCGATGCTGGTTCACATGGCCAAGGTGGGAGAAGAGACCGGCAATCTCCACAACATGCTGCATAAACTGGCCGACTTTTACGACACGGAAGTCGAGTATGCGCTGATGACGTTCACCGCACTGCTCGAGCCGGTGCTGATCGGGACTCTCGGCGTGGTGGTCGGGTTCGTGTTGATAGCGGTTTTCAAGCCAATCTACGGGCTCATGTCCGTGTTCTAGGAGGCATCAGATGGCCAGGCGTTGGATGTTATTGCTCCTTCTTCTGACCGGGCTGGCCCGGGCAAACGTGGTGATGGATGACGGAACCGTTCAGGTCGGCGACCCGGACGCGCAGGGCAGTACGGCTCCCGTGGTCTCGGTCAGCCAGAGTCCCGGTCTACCCCCGGCTCAAAGACCTGGCTCGGGTAGTGCCGGGACCAGCACCCCCTCGGGCTCGGGCGGAGGGGGCTCGTCTTCCGGCGGGGTCAAATCGCCCCAGGTTGCGTCCGACTCCGGTCAGGAGGATCCGACCAGCGCCCTGGACCAGGCGATGCCGGCCCAAAACCCTTACACGCTCATCGCAGTAGGCATCCTGCTGCTGCTTCTGGCCCTGTTGGGAGGGGCCCACTTTTATCGAAATCGTGATCGAGAGGAGCCTTCTGAGTAAAAATTGCGCTGAGAAGCCAAAAACTGGAAGGAGTTCCAGGCGGCATCAAAGAAATGGGGGCTCGCCAATCACTTAGGGGGGAAAAGCCCGACGTGATAGAGTTCCCCGACAGTGCCTGGGGCATAGGGGGCAAGAGGAGGACAACTATGGCCGTTACCAAGGCGAAACCCAAGACCAAGGTGGTAGGAAAGAAAGAAATCGTCGACCAGGTCGCCGGTAAGATGACCAGGGATGGTCACGCAATGACCAAGAAAGACGCCGAGAAGTTTATCAACGCGATGACCGAAGCGATCACTGAGAGCCTCAGCAAGGGTCACACCGTGCGCCTGATTCCTTTCGGGAACTTCCTGGTTCGTGATCGCGCTGCCCGCTCGGGCCGCAATCCGCGCACCGGCGCCAAGATCAAGATCGACGCCCGCAAGATCCCGGCTTTCCGCCCGGGCAAGGAACTGCGCGACTCCGTGAAGTAAAGAATTTCCGGGGGTTGTAAAGGGAGCTGGCAACCGACCAGCTCCCTTTTTTCATCTGTGCTCGCTCGCGCACAGAAACGACGTGCCCCGAGCTTTCAACGGCTCGGGGCACGGGCCCAGCGAACTGGAGCGACTCAGCTCTTGCCGTTGCTCTCGGACACAGTCCACAGATCGGCGGATCGGAACAACTTGTCCAGGTCCCCGACCCCCCGCTCTTGCAGGGCCTGTTTGAGTTGTCCGGTCAGGGCGTCCTCGTAGGTGAGTGTCTCAAGACAGCGGAATACTCCAATCGGTACCGGGTAGGCGGGATAGGTCATTCGTGTCAGGAGGTAAGCGGCACTGGCGTCGGGGCGCGACTCATCGTGAACGAGCAGGTCGGACTCGCTCACCCCGTTGCCCAGCTCGACCACCTCGGGAGTCAGCCCGTTCAGGCGGATCCCTTTGCTGTTGTCCGGCCCGAATACCAGCGGCTTGCCGTGCTCCAGACGCAAAAGGTTCTGTTTCTTCTGCTCCGGGTCGGTCAGGTGGCGCCAGGCTCCATCGTTGAAAATGTTGCAGTTCTGGAAGACTTCCACAAAGGAGGTGCCGCGGTGTTGTGCCGCCCGAAGCAGCACCTCAGAGAGGTGTCTGGTCTCCACATCGATCGATCGCGCTACGAAGGTCGCCTCGGCAGCCAGGGCCACGCTCAATGGATTGAGCGGCTGGTCGATGGTGCCCAGCGGCGAAGATTTGGTCTTGTGGCCCAGACGTGAGGTTGGGGAGTACTGGCCCTTGGTCAAACCGTAGATCTGGTTGTTGAACAAAACGATGTTGACGTCCATGTTGCGGCGCAAAATGTGGATCAAGTGGTTGCCGCCGATGGACAGTCCGTCTCCATCTCCAGTGATCACCCAGACAGAAAGCTCGGGATTGGCGAGCTTCAGGCCGGTTGCGACGGTGGGTGCCCGGCCGTGGATGCTGTGCATTCCGTAGGTCTCCATGTAGTAAGGGAAGCGGCTCGAGCAGCCGATACCTGAGATGAAGACGATCTTTTCGCGGGGAATCCCCAACTCGGGCAGGGTCTTTTGCATCTGGGCCAGGATGGAATAGTCCCCGCAGCCGGGGCACCAGCGCACTTCCTGGTTGGATTCGAAGTCTTTCTTGGTGAGCTTGGGCAGGGTGGCCTCGGTCATGGCTTCCTTCCTTGTGCTAGAATTTCGTGGATCCGGGTGCGGATTTCGCCAATGGTAAAAGGTCGGCCAAGAACCTTGGGATAGGAGATGATGTCGAGGCCAAATCGGCCTCGCAGCAGGAAGGCGAGTTGCCCCATGTTCATCTCGGGCACCAGAATCTTCTTGTAACTTCGCAAGACCCCCTCGAGGTTATGAGGGAACGGGTTGAGATAACGGATGTGAGTGGAGGCCACGCTCAGCCCCGCAGCCTGGGCTTGCTGAACGGCCGTGCGGATCGCTCCGAAGGTGCTGCCCCAGCCGACGACCAGCAGGTCGCCCGAAGAAGGCCCGAAGACCGGCTGGTCTTCGATGGCGTCGGCCAGGCGAGCCACCTTCTCGGCCCGGTCGGTCACCATTTTGAGGTGGTCTTCGGGCTTGTAGGACACGTTGCCGGTGAGGGGAGCCTTGCCCAATCCACCGATGCGGTGCTCCAGGCCCGGCGTGCCGGGGATGGCCCAGGGGCGAGCCAGGGTCTCTTCCTCGCGCCGATAAGGTTGGAAGCCCTCCCTCTCGGTCGGATGCTTGACCACGATCCGAGGCAGCGAGGAGGCCTCGGGAATCTTCCAGGGCTCTGAGCTGTTGCCGAGATAGCCATCCGAGAGCACGAAGACAGGCGTCATCGAGCGGACGGCCAGCCGGAATGCCTCCAGGGCCATGGTGAAACAGTCAGAGGGTGTGCAGGGGGCTAGAATCGGGATGGGGCTCTCGCCGTTGCGTCCAAAGTAGGCCATCAAGAGATCGCTCTGCTCGGTTTTGGTGGGCAGCCCGGTACTCGGCCCACCTCGCTGCACGTCGATGATGACCATGGGCAATTCCAGCACCAGGGCCAGGTTGATGGCTTCCATCTTGAGCTCCAGGCCCGGGCCGCTGGAAGCGGTGGCGGCCATGGCGCCCCCGAAGGCGGCCCCGATCAAAAAGAGAGGCTTGCCGGCCAGCCGCGCGGCCGTGACCAGACCGAGGCTGAGGGCTTCGTTGCCGGTGACCTTGCGGTAGGTGCCGGGAGGAAGCTGGGCCGGGCGGATCCGATAGCGGTGCTGGAAGGCCTCGGTTGTATCCCCGTAGTTCCAGCCCGCTTTCAGGGCCCGGGTGTTGGCCTCGGCGATGACCGGATTCTTGAACTTGTGGCTGATCCACTGCAGGGTCGTGTCCAGCGGGCGGTCATACATAAAATAGGTCAGGCCCAGGGCAAAGAAGTTCTTGGTGCGCTCGACCTCCTTGTTGGACAGCTCGGTCAGGTCGGCCAGGGCCGCCTTATTGAGCGTGCTGATGGGCACACTGATGACGTTGTACTTTGACAGGGTACCGTCTTCCAGGGGATTGCCTTCGAAGTGGGCTTTCTTCAGGTTCTTAGCCTGAAATGCATCTGTATTCAGGATCAGGATGCCGCCAGGCTCCAGGTCGGCCAGGTTGGCGGCCAGAGCGGCCGGGTTCATGGCCACCAGCACGTTGGGCGCATCGCCCGGCGTGAACACATCGGAGTTGGCCAGGTTGACCTGAAAGCCGCTGACGCCGGCCAGGGTGCCGGCCGGGGCACGGATCTCGGCGGGGAAGTCGGGGAAGGTGCTGATGTCATTGCCCAGGACGGCGGACGTGTTGGTGAACTGGGTCCCGGTCAGCTGCATGCCATCGCCCGAGTCGCCCGAGAATCGGATGATGACGGAGTCCAGCTCTTCGAAAGCCAGCTCCTGCGGTTTGGTTTCGATCATATCGTAAGCTCCGTCGTGTTCAGTACAGGGAAGAAACCCGCGCGTGTCTTCTCTTCTGAACCTTTCAATCCTCTGATAGATTCAGCTTTTTCGCCTCCAAAAGGGCGCTGAGCCGGGCGAAGGGAAAGGTGCGCGATGCCCTTCTGTCCTGAGTGCCACCAGGAGCCCGATCTGGGCGCCCGCTGTCCTCTCTGCGGCCTGTTCTATCGTGAGCGGCGTTGCCCTGAGTGCGGCTGGGAGGTCTTCCCCCGGGAGACCTTCTGTGGTGCTTGCGGGGTCGAGCTCGGCAGCCGCGCCCTGGCCCAGGTCCATGCGCCCATGCTGCCGGCGGGGATCGGGCGGCGGGTGGTGGCCACTTGCTTCGACCTGGTCGTGCTGGTGCTGATCACCGAGTTGCTCCAGGTGACTCTGCTGCCGAGCCCCTGGGTCAGCGTACTGATCGGCGGCCTCCTCTACTACGGGACCTTCCAGGCTCGCGGGCGCCAGACGCTGGGACAGTATGTGCTGCGCCTGACGGCCCTGACCAGCGAGCGCTACCCCCTCAAACTGGCTCAGAGCCTCTTGCGCTCCCTGCTGGGCGCTTTGAGCTGGGCTCTGGTCATCCCCCCTTTGCTGGCCCTGCGCGATCCTCAGCGGCGTACCCCCGTGGATCGATTGCTGAAGGTACAGGTCTATCTCACCCCGTGAGCCTGGAAGCCATCCAGGCCCTGTTGCTCAGCCTGGTGCCCTGTTTTTTCTGGTTATGGTACATCCAGGGACTGGGGCGCTACCGCCGCGAGCCGGCCTGGATGCTGGGACTGGCCTTACTGGCCGGGGCCGGCAGCGCTTACGGGGTGCTTTTGACCTGCGATTTCCTCGAAGAGCTGGCCCCGGGTTTTCTGACCGTGCCTCACGAGCCGCTGCGACTGATGTTTTACTTCGTGGTGGCCGTAGGTCTGATGGAGGAAGGCTGGAAGATGCTGTGCTGCTGGCTGGCGGTCTACTTTCTGCCTAGCTTCGACGAGCCAGTGGACGGACTGCTCTACGCCGGTTGCGTTGCGCTCGGCTTTGCCACGGCTGAGAACGTCAAGTACATCCTGGAAGCGGGCGGCCCAGCCGTGCTGGTGGGCCGCGCGATTCTCAGCACTTTTGGGCACGTGTTGATGTCGGGTGTGTGGGGCTATGCGCTGGGAATGCAGAAATGCCGACCCTCCCGGGCTCCTCTCTGGCTGTTGGCTCTGTTCGCAGCTGCGCTGGGCCATGGTCTGTTCGATTGGTTTTTGACCATGGACTGGCCGCTGGCAGCGGTAGCGGTGCTGGCCGCACTCTGGTGGCTGTTCAGTCTGCGTATCCAGGAGACGGCCCGGCTCTCGCCTTACCGCGTACATCGCGTGCATCGCGTCCGCGAGTGTCCTCGCTGCGGTATTCTGCATCGCGCCGCGGCCAGCTACTGCACGGGCTGCGGTCAGCGCAACGAGTCTGCCAGCGCTGTGTGCGCCAACTGCCTCACTCCGGCGGGAGGGGAGGAGCGTTGCGCCAGGTGCGGTTGCCTGTTCGTGAAAACCGCCTCAACTGCGGGGTAGCGTCTCCTGCACGATCTTCTCGCGCTTGGCCCGCTCCTCGAGGGTGGGCGAGGCGTTGACCCGGTTGCGCCCGCCTCGCTTGGATACATAGAGGGCCTCGTCGGCCGCTTCGGCCAGCTCCTTCTTGTTGTGAGCGTCGCTGGGGAAGCAGGCCATGCCAATGGAGGAGGTAATGCGCACCTTGTGGCTCGAGAAGCGGAGTTGGAAGGCCTCGCGCACGCGCTCGCAGGTGCGCATGGCGTCTTCTTTGCTGGTCTCCTTCAGGATCAGGGCGAACTCGTCGCCGCCGTAACGGCAGACGATGTCGGTGGTGCGAACCTTCTCCTTCAAGAGGGCTGCGATCTCCTTGAGGAGAGAGTCACCTGCGGGGTGGCCCAGCGTGTCGTTGTAGCTTTTGAAGTGATCGGTATCGACCATGACCAGGCACATGTGGCGGTTGTGCCGCTCGGCCCAGTCGATCTCGTCCTGCAGGCGGGTTTGGAAGTAGCGGTGGGTGTACAGTCCGGTCAGGCCATCGGTCAACGATTGCATCTCGATCTGGTTGAACAGGCGCGCGTTTTTGATGGCCATCGCGGCCTGGTAGCTGACCGTCTGGACCAGGTTCTTGTGCTCTTCGGTAAAGGTGTTCTCATCCTTGGCCCCCACATAGATGCAGCCCATCAGATCGGACTCGGTGACCAGCGGCGCCAGGATCACCGAGCGCTCGTAGTTGATGATGTTGTGGATCTGGTACATCTGGGTATCGGTCATCAGCATGGTATCCTTCTTGTCGAAGGCCATTTTGAAGAGCCCCTCATCCTTGCGCACCGGCAACGTCTCGACATACTGGGCGTAGGGGCTGGAGGCATACTCGGCTTTGAGCTGCTGGGTATCGTCCTTGCCGTTGGTGAATACGATGACACTCTGGGCCCGAGGGATCATCTCCTGCAATCCCTCGGCCACCACCTTCATCGTATGGTCGATCTTGAGCGAGGAACGGGTGATCTCCTGACCCATCTTTTGGATGCCCGAGAGCTGGCGGTTCTTGGCCTCCTCAGCTTCGCGGCGACCTTTTTCGTTGGCAACCTCTTTCTCTTTGTCTTCAAAAAGCAGAGCGGTCTTGAGGGAAGGCGCGGCGTAGGCCGCAAGCATTTTCAGTTTATTGACGTGGTCGGTGTTGTGGGTGCCGGCTTTGATGGAGCCGACATAGACGACTCCCACGGTTTCCTTGCTGACCACCAGCGGCACGGCGATAGCCGAGCGCTCATCCTTGAAGATGCGCTGCTCAGCTGAGGCCCCCAGCTCGAACTCCGACTGGGGCTTGCGAGTTTGCATAGCCTTCTTGATCAGCGTCTCCTCGAGTTGCAGGA
>QWHO01000332.1 GCA_021404945.1 bacterium CPR1 | reverse complement strand
ATCGAGGTGCTGGTCCCGCTGTGGGAGAGCTGCACTTTGGTGAAGTCCGGAGTCAGCGTCCCGCTTGAGCCCGCCGTCAAAAAGGCCTTGTAGCGGGCATAACGGCCGGTTCTTGCGGAGCTTCCAGAATCCAAAATGCTCTCTCCACCTGGTGTTGTGAACTTATTCGATGTGCTACCCAGCGGACCCTGGTAGGTCCAGGGACCATCCGGAGAGCTGCTCAACGCCACCTGGAACTCCACGTCGGCGCCGCCACCGGGCAAGGTCTCCGTCCAGGAGATGGTGTTCCAGCTCACCGAGCGACCGGCGTCGTAGACTACTGACTCGTAAGTGCCCGAGCTGCCGTAGGTGGTCGGGTCGGACGCTCCCGAGACGCGCTTGAAGTCCTGGAATCGCACCGAGCCGAGGTTGCCGTAGCAGCGGAAGTAGAGGTAGAGATAGAGGTCGGAGGTCCCAAAGCCGGTATCCTGACCGAGTTGGGTCCAACTGCCCGACGAGTTGGAGTCGTAGTAGAGCGTGAGAGTGCTGCCCGCGCGCTGGAGGCGGAAGCGACCCTTTTCGTCGGCCGAGCCTCCGGTCGCGTTCAGCGAGGGGGTGCCGCTGTTCCAGATTCGAGCCCGGTAGTTGTTGCTGGCGCCCGCGTGGTGGCGACAGATCAAGGCCCTCTTGCCACCAAGCCCGGTAACGTCGCTGTCATCGAGAGGGAGCCGGTTGACCTGAACTCGCAGGCCGGCGATGGAATCGGTGCCCACGAGTTGCAGGTCGGTGAACTCGACCTGCACGTCGAAATCGCCGCTCAGCACCCGCTCGTGCTCGGCGACCGCCCATGGCTGGTTGGAAACGATCCCGAAGCGTGGAAGCTTGTTTTCGACTGCGTTGTCTTGAGGCCGAATGCGGATGATGTCGCTGAAGCCGCGGGGGAAGGCGAAATGCAGCCCCTCATTTTGGAGGGCTTGCATGCCGATGTAGTCGACCGTGTCGATGGCGTAGGTGGGTTGGTAGATGAGTCTCCAGCGATCGCTGTCGAGGGAACTGCCGGCGAAGGTGTCCTCGAAGGGGGTCAGGCGCACCTTGTCGCCGTCGAGGTGGACATGGGTGAGGGTACCCTCGCGGAAGTGCTCCTTGCGCCGCTCGACGAAGCGATTTACGCAGGCCTCGATCAATCGGCCGGAAGCGTCCAGGCCATAGACGAGGTTGTCGAAGTCTCCTTCGATATGACTGATCTGGGCCACGCGCTGGGAGGCCAGGTCGTAGCCGTAGCGAGACATGAACAGGCCGTTGGCGTCGTCGGTGGGGGTCGAGTCGGTTCCGAGCGTAGTCTTCAGACGCGTTAGACGGCCAAGGATGTCATAGCTGGCCGAGGTTTGCACCGGGGTTGAGGACGGAAGGGGATGAGTGATCTTCGTTCGCCGCCCGTCCGGGTCGTAGCTGAGCAGGGTTTGCTGGTCGTTTCGGTCTTTGAACTTCGCCAGTCGGTTCATGGCGTCATAGCCGTCGCTCGGCGTTGACCACAGCGGGTTCAGGGCCAGGTAGGTGCCGGCTCCGGTGGTGGGACCGTAAATCGCCGCTCCGGTTGCAGGACCGTAAATGGAAGCCCCGCTGGGGACCTCGGTTTTGAGGGCGGTCCGGTTCCCATTCTCGTCATAGGTTTGCTGGATCGCCCAGCTGGGGGTCGTGTTCGCGCCTGCCACCGTCCTGGTCTCTCCGATCACGCGATTCAGGGCGTCATACTGGAAGAGCACCAGGTCGCCGTTGCGCTCCTTGCGCTGCCGGACGTTTCCGACCTTGTCGAGGTCAAACGTCACGGTCTGCCCGTCGGAGTAGGTGACCTGAACCAGACGTCCGGCCGCATCATAGAAGAAATTGCGCGTGCGGCTCTGGTTGTCGGTGTAGCTCTTGAGCTGTCCGTTCTTATAGTAGCTGAAGAGCTCGGTGGAGCTGTCGGGGTAAGTGATCTCGACCAGCCGGTCGAGGGCATCATACTCGTACTGGGTTTGCTTGCCTCGGGCGTCGATGAAGCTGGTCAGATTGCCAACCGAGTTGTAGGAGAACTCGACCGTGTTCCCCAGCGGGTCGAAGATTTTGGTCACCCGGTCCATCGTGTCGTACTGCAGCAAGGTCTCGCGCCCTATGGGGTCGACCCAGGCGATGACGCGGCCGAACCGGTCGCGGTTGAGGCGCGTGACCGCCCCATCGGGGGTGCGGATCTGGGTCAGCTGGTCGTTGGCGTTGTAAAGATAGGCGATGCCGAGTTGGTAGAGCTCGAAGTCGTCCGCGCAACCAATTTTGGCCGTGCTGCAATGCCCTTCGAGCACCAGGTCGGTCGTGAACAGGCCGAACTGAGAGTCGCCGGGTACCTGAAAGCGCATCCAGTCCATTTGAGACCAGTCGGGGTAGGCGCTCAAAGTGTGGTCGACGGTGGTGGTCGGCAGGTAGGTCTCGTTGCTAAATTCGTCGCGAACGCGTGCTCTGAGACGCACCGTGCCGGTCTGGGTGAAAGGACTCGATTTCTTTCGTGCCCAGGCGCGCGCGACGTACTGAGAGCCGACCGGCAAGTCGAGTCGGTTCTGACTGATCTGAGCCCAGCTCGAGGTGAGGGAAAACTGAAGCGAGGGGGCAGCATCATGACCATCGGTCATGTCCCTGGCCAGGCTCGTCGACCAGTAGCGGGGGAAGTTATCGATCCGAGCCGGGTCGGCTTGAGAGGCATCCGCATTGCGCAGCCGGTTGGCGGCGCCCTCAAGGTTGACATCGTCGAGGGCGGCGAGGTTGGCGTTGGGTGGGTTGACGGCCACCACGCGACCCCAGATGTCCAGCCCGAGGTTGACCTTCTGGGTGTCGGGTTGCTCGATGTCGGTCAGTTGGCCGACCTCATCATAGGTGAGCAGGGTCTCTTCTCCCCGCGGGTCAGTGACGCTGGTCAACAGGCCGGACTCATCGTACTCGAGCAGGGTAGGAGCGCCCGCTCCGTGCAAGGGGTCGCGGACTTCGACCAGTCGGTTGGCGGGAGAATACAGCATGGTGGTGACGCGGCCGGCCGCGTCGACAACCTCCTCGAGATTGCCATTGTCATCGTAGGAGAAGCTCTGGATGTTGCCCAGGCCATCCACGACCTTGAGGATTCGGTTTTTCTCGTCGTAGGACATCTGCTGCTCATGGCACTCGGGGTCGATCACGCGGGTGACGTTGCCGTTCAGGTCGTGCTCCATCAAGGTGACGCCGCCCCCCGGATCGAGGATGCGGGTCAGGTTCTTGTAGGCATCCTCGTAGGAGAAGCTGGTGACCCGGCTCTGGGGGTCGGTGACGCTGCTCAACGTGCCGTCGGCATTGTAGCTCAGCGTGGTGGTGTTGCCCAGCCGGTCCTTGATGGCGGTCAGGTTCCCGTTGGTATAGGTATAGCTGGTCAGGCGGCTGGCCTTCTCGTCGAAAGCGATGGCCGAGATGACGGCTCGTCCGCTCTGGGTGACGGTTTCTCCTTTGGCGCGCACGGTGACCTGGATGGGTGAGGCCGAGCTGCCTTTGACCGGAAAGCTGACCCAGACGCCCGGTGCGTTGTTGTAAACGCGGAACGTCTGCGTTCCGTTCAAGTCCGAGACCTCGATCTCGAGATCCCGGCCAAACTGGTTGTTATAGAGCATGGGGTAGCTCGCGTAGAGCCCGTGGTCCACGCTGGAGGTGTAGATCGAGAGGTTGAACTCCTTGGTGCCGGCGGAGCTCTCGATGTTCACGGCGAAGTCGAAGACGGCCGAAGAGCCGGTGCTCTTGGTCTCCCAGCGCCCGTAGCCCCGCTGCAAGCCGGTGGGCAGGGAACCGGCCACGGCCGGGATGGCGCTCAACGAGCGCGGGTCGGCCAGGGAATTGGTCTGGCTGGCGGCCGCGCGCTGAAAATCGGCGCTGTCGGGCTCGGTGATGCTGGAGACGTAAGAAGGTTTCTTCCACACGTCACTGCTGGTGGAGTTGAAGGCGCACAGCAGATAACCCTCGCGACCGAACTCGGGGAAGAAGAGGCCCTGGACGCCAAAGTGGGCCTGACCCTGGTGAACACTGGTCAGGTGGCGGTCGGAGTCGTAGGTCATCTGGCTCACCAGGCCGGAGGGACTGCACTCGTAGAGAGGGCTCCCATAGCTATCGGTGATGCGGCGGAAAGAGCGGTTCTTGGGGTTCACCTGGGGGCCCACGAAAGAGGAGACGGGATTGGGATAGCCGTCGTTACGGAAGATCTCGACCTGGTTGTTGTCGGTGTAGGTGTGGGTCCAGCGGTTGTTGGGATGGAGAATGCGCCATGGGCTGCCGGCCTGGTCGAAGCGGAACTTCCAGACCTTTCCGCGCGCGTCGGTGAGCTTGGTCTGCTTGAAACCCAGCTGGCTCATCGTCTTAGAATCGCTGGCGGAGCTTCCTGAAAGAAGTTCCTTGTCGACATTGTCGTCGGGAGTGTAGCTGTAGGTCAGCTGGTTATCCTCGGGGTCGGTGACTGAGGTCAGACGTCCGGACGAGTCGTAAGCATAGCTGTAGCCGAGCTCGGGGTCCTGCCCGATGTACTTGGCCTCGACCCGTTTGGTGATGCGATGGTCGGCATTGTAGACGTACTTGACCACGCAACCGGTGCCCCAGGCGATCTGCTCGAGGTCGCGGTCGGTGGTGTCGTAGGTGAGGGAGATGACGTTGCCCTTGGGATCAGTGACCGAGGTAAGGAAGCTGCCGTCATAGCCTCCGCTGGTACTGTAAGCCAGGGTGATGGTGCGCCCGCTCGAGACCCCTTGAGCAGCCTCGGTGACGGTGACGAGCTTTCCGCTCGAATAGGTGAAGGTCACAGCGTTGCCGTGCTGATCTTCGATGCGAATGAGCTGCCCGCTGCTGTCGAACTTGTAGAAGGTCTTCTCGGGGAAGAAGGTGAGCTTCCAGTCGGTCGAGTCGGCCGTCAGCTGGAAGTCGTCGAAGTAGGTGTTCAGGTTGCCCGAGCCGTCGAACTGGTCGAGCTTCCAGACCGAGCCGTCGAGCTTGAAGTGGTAGTGGCGCCCGCTGTCGGAGACAAAGGTGATCTGAGTTGCCGGACTGCCGCTGATCAGAAGCTTCATCATGTAGTTGTGGCGCCATTTGACACGACCAAGCTCGTTGCTCGTGGTTGCCTCCTGGGCGTTGTAGGTCAAGAAGAGTCGCAGCGGTGGGCCGATGGTGGCAACGTCCACCAGGCTCACGGTCTTCACGAGATTGCCGGTGACCAGGCGGAGCATGGCCTGCTCGGAGCAGGTGCCACTCAAACGCTGATAGCCGTTGCTGTCCATCGGGCTGGGGAAGGGATTCTGGGTCATCATCGCTTTCGTCTCTCCTTACTCTTGTGTCAGTGGCTGCTCGGGCACTGCCGGGGAGGGCGCCCGTTGCCTTCGGGGGATTCCGGCTCGGTGCCGGGACAGGGGTAGCCGTCGCGACAGTTCAGGTCGTTGGCGGACATGCCGTTTCCGGCTGTGCCGGAGCCGGAGCCGCCCATGCCACCCCCGTCTTGCGGAGGTCGGTTCTGGCCTCCGAGGGCGCCGCCGCCGCTTCCGGAGCCTCCTCCGGCTCCGGCTCCACCGCCGCCCCCGCCCCCGGAGCCACCTCCCGGTCCGGACCCCACGCCGCCAGCGGCGCCCGACGACCCGGAGCCGGGCCCGCCCCCGCCTCCGAAGACGCCCTGAAAGCCCACGGGCGAGATGAACGAGTGCTCTCCGTTATAACGAGAGGCGAAGATTCCCGAGGTAGAGCCCCCCATTCCGGGAGCGTAGTTTTCATCGACCTGCTTGCTGATACGCATGAAGGTTCGTCCTTTCAACCGATTCGGGACAGCTCGGCGAGCGGTCCGGTGAGATTCCTGGGCCGGGTGAGGGCGTTGAGAAAGAGGGGGTTCTGCTCGCCCATCAAGGCCTCGTAGGCCCGGCAGGCCGCCCGGTAGTGAGCCAGCATCGTGACGCAGTAAGCGGGATGGACCTCATTGAGCTCCTTGCGAGCGTTCAGAACCACGAGTCGACAGCCACCCCCGCAGACTTTGTTGGCCGGACAATCGTCGCAGCCGAGCAGCTCGCGGCTGGCGATGTGCACGTACTTCCAGCGCTCGGACGAGAGCGTGGTGCTGTCCACCGTCCCCAGGCGGTCCTGGGGCCGATAGAGGAAGCGATGGCAGGGAAGGACGTTGCCCTCGGTGTCGACGGCCAGCAGGCTGGTACCGACGTTGCAGGGCCGAGCGGGTCGGCCGGCTCCGAAGCGCACCGCCCGATCATGGTGGGTGAGAAGGCCCCAGGTTACGTCCAGGGGAGGAATCTTACCCTGCCTCAGCTCGGCAACGAACCACTCGAGCAGACGGTCGTAGGCTGCCTCAAGCTCGGCCTGGTGGCTCTGCCAGTCGCATTCGAGCACGGGGCAGAGCGCGATCCAGGGGGCCCCAAGCTCGATGGCCTGGCGGACGTTGGCCACGAAGTCGAGGTTGTCGGGGGTGAAGGTCATGCGGACGGCTACCTCGCCGGCCCACTCCACCAGGCGGGTCAGATTTCGGGCCACCACCGGGAAGGACGCCCGGCCCGAGAGGAAGGGGCGATGTCGGCTTGCCTGCCGAGTCCCGTCCAGGCTGACGAGCAAGCTCATCCGGGTATCGCGCAGGATGCGCTCCACGCGGCTGGTTGCGATGGTGCCGCTGGTGGTGGCCGAGAAGGTCACTTGTTTGTAAGCTTCGCCTCCCACCCGACGGGCCAGGGCGATCACCTCTTCCATCAGGTCCAGCTCGAGCATGGGCTCGCCGCCAAAGAAGTTGATGTTGAGGTGGCGGACCGAGCCTGAGATGTCTCGCGAGAGGAAGAACTCCACGGCCTTGCGGGCCGTCTCGCAAGTCATCTTTTTGGGTTTCTTGTCAACGAAGCAGTAGGTGCAGCGAAGCGGGCAGTCGTCGGTGAGGTAGAGCATGAGGTTGGTCACCGGTGCGTAGACCGGGCCTGGTTGCACGACGGGGAGCTCTCTCACGACGGCTTCCCCCCATCGCGGGAAAGGTCGCGGACCAGCACGAGCTGGACGCAGAGGTGAAGGTTGCCGGTCGCTGGAGGGGTCAGGTTGAGGATGGTCATGGGGCCCCCTCCAGCGCATTGTCAAGGGCGTTGCGCAGGGCCTGGATGGCCAGGGCCGCGCTGAAGAGCCGGTGAGGTGGCAGGCCGCCCAGACTTTCCACCAGTTGCTGGGAAGTGAGATTGCGTGCCTCGTCCACCGTGCGGCCCTCGAGCCATTCCGCCAACCAGCTGCCGGCGGCGATCGCGGGCACGCAGCCGTAGGTCCTGAAGCGG
>QWHO01000331.1 GCA_021404945.1 bacterium CPR1 | reverse complement strand
CCAGTCTCTCGTGCAGGAAGTACTCGCTCACCAGTTGCCCTCCACCACACCCACCAGCGACTGCAGGTCGAAGCGCTGGTCTTCTCCCGCCAGGCAGATGCCGGCGCTGAGCACGGTGAGGTCGGCTTTGCCGATGGCCGAGCTGTGGCGCTCGCCCTGGCCGTCGGTCCACTCCACCACCCAGTGGTCGCCCCGATCGATGTAGCTGCGCAGGTTGCCTCCCCCCACTCGCAGGGCCTGGCGCAGTCGCTCATGCTCGTTTCTCAGGCGCAGCGTCTCCTGGAAGAAGCTCTCCTGAGAGGCCGCCAGCTCGTAAGCCACCCGCATCTCGGGCGTGAGGCCCCTGCACCGCAGATGCTCAGGCAATACCTCTGACCCCAGCGATTCGTTCAGGAAGGCCGCCGCCAGCGGGTCGGCTTTACGGTCGAGCTGATCGAACCAGAGCGCAGCGCCCTCCAGACGGGTCACGGCCACCTCCAGGCGAGCTCCCTCGTCCACCAGGTGGACCACCCGCGGGCAGACCTGTCCCAGCCGCTGCCGCGCATCGCTCTCATTGACCGGGTAGGCCAGCCAGGAGCGTCCCGAGACCGGGTGGACCAGGCGCACGCGCAGGGCCGGAAAGAGGGCCAGATACTCGCTCACGGCAATGGGGTCGGCCGACTCGAGCAGGCGGGCGGCCCGTCCCTCCGGGGCGAACACCCCCCAGCCCTCGAAGCCGGCCGGGGGCTCGAATTCACACACCAGTCCCTGCACGCGCGTGCGCACCCGTCCCCCCGGCAGGCAGGGGGCCAGAAAGCGGGTCAGCTTCTGCTCGGCTGCGCCCAGGCGGGCGATCAGCTTGCGGACGTCGGTCATCCTCTGGCTTTCTCCATCGGCTCAGCTACGTCCCGGCAGGGGCGTGTCCAGAATTTCCATGAGCATGGCCATCCGCGAGGGCTGGGCCAGGAACGGAAGCAGGTTGGGTAAGGCGTAGTAGTCGCCCTGGAAGTTGAACGTCTGCAGGTCGACCTTGAGCCGTCGACAGTCGGCCTCCAGCAGATGCACGCCCCCGTCCAGGTTGACGAAGCAGAAGCTCAGCCAGCGGTTGCGCCGGCGCAGCAGACGCAGCGCGGGCAGAAAACGGGGCGACTGGTTCTCGCGCTGATCGCTGACCAGGATCACCTGATCGAAGACCCGAGGGCTCTTGTAGAGGGTCAGCAGGGCTGCTCCCATCGAGCTCTGGCCTCGAGCCTCGAGACCCTCGAAGGCTTCCGCCCAGCCGGCGTAGTCGCGGCGCTCGGGATCCACCAGGGTGCTCTCGCGAGCGAAGGTGTAGACGGCCAGCGGACCTCTGGCCACAGCCGCTACCATTGAGGCCAGCCGCTTGCCAAGCTCCAGGGCCGGCTCCATGGAAGCCGAGGCATCCACCAGCAGCGCGGTGGAGCGTGTGATCCAGCCCGCGTTGCTCTCCAGCCGCTTCTGCAGAATGCGGTCGAGCAGTGCCTGCCAGTCCTCCCCGGCGGCGCGGGCGGCCTTCTCCACCTTCAGGGCGCTCACGCGCCGGTTGGATCCGGCCTGCTCCAGGGCTGAGCGCACCCGCTCGGCGACGGGATCGAGGGCCAGCCAGCCGTTCTTCTTGAGGGTACCCATGTGGTTGAGCAGCTCGGCCGGGCTCATCTGCTCCACCAGCGCAAGCGCCGTGGCCTCGTGGCGCACCAGGAGGCCGGCGGCCACCTTGTAGGGCAGCCGGTGCTTTCGCACCAGCGCCGCCTGGCGCTCAGGGTCGCGCTCGCGGGCCAGCTCGCGCAGGGCGAACAGACGACTGTCCTCGGGAGGACGGTCCTCGAACAAGATGGCCTGGGCCCGGGGGCCGGGCTTGATGTGCAGGCTGGTGTAGAGCTGCTTGAGGGCTTTTCGGGCCGCCAGCGCGGCTCCGTCGAAGGCGGCCGGGTCGGCCTCGCGTCTGCGCAGGTAGCGCTCGATCTCGGTGCGCAGCGAGCGGGGAGGGTTCTTGCCCCGGCGCTTGACCTCGGTCAGCACCCGGGCCAGTTGGTAGGGGGGCAACTGTCGCAGCAGGGCCAACCCCACGTCGCGGTAGGTGGAGTCCAGCACCAACTGCGCCGTGAACAGCTCCTGATGGTCGCGCACCTGCCCGTGCTGGCGGTACCAGGCCGCCAGGTGCACGTAGAAGAGGATGTCCTGTCGGGCCATCTGCTGGTGCAATCCGGCCAGCCGGTCCAGGCGACGGTGGGGAGTGGTGAGCAGCGATTCGAGCAGGCGCAGGCGGTGGTCGCGCTCTCGCTCTTCGGCCGTCTGGCCGGTCCACACCCGCTCCACGACCCCGAAGATCCAGCCTCTGAGCAGCTCGAGCCGGCTTCCCAGACGACGGCGCAGGCGGCGCATCCTGGGGCTGGACGCGAGCCGGGTCAGGACTCGCACCACTGCGCTTAGCGGGCCAAACAGGAGAAGCTCCAGGATTCGATTCAGGGCGGTGGACAGGGTTTGCAGGGGTGGGCCCAGGGCCACCAGGACACGACCGAGGGCTTTCAACATCAAGCCCAGGGGCTTGCCGGCCAGGCGCAGCAAGAGGCCCGTCAGGCGACCCAGGGGCTTGAGGATCAGTCTCCAGGCCAGACGCAGCAAGAGAAATGTCAGGCGGCCCAGGGGCGCGAGGATCCATCGCCTCACCATCACCCCCAGGGGCTCCAGCCGCTGGCGCAACCAGACCTCCAGAGCGCTCTCAGGGCTGATTTGGCGAGCATACCAGGCGTCCAACCGCTCCACGAGCCGGCGCAGCCGGAGCGAGACAGGTACGCGCAGGTAGTAGCAAGTGGGGCTGGCTCGCAGCACAGCGTAGTCGGTCAGGTCGGGGCAACGCGCCCCGAGGTGGGTGCGCACGGCCAGCTTGACCTCGAAATCACTCGACAGGTCGCCGATGTCGGCGACCTCGAACGGAATGCGCTCTCGGCCCTTGGACCAGGCCACGTCGATGCAGGCGTTACTCATCAGTTCAGAGGGATATTCCCCTTCTACCCGGTCAATGCTTTCCAGGCAAGTTGAGGTAGGTGCCCAGGTCGATCTGGATGCGAGCGAGCAGCTTGAGATGCCAGAAAAGATCTGGCTGCACGCAGCAGCCAGACCATCGACCTGGAAGTAGCTTCTGATCGCCGGGACGGATGACCAGGGACTGGCCAGTGTATGCCAGGCCCGACCACGTGACGTGTCTGGCCATCCGGTGCGCCGCCCCGACGGGGGTGAGCCGTCGGAGCGGGACCCGGTGCGGGCGCGCCCGCGGGGGGGGGCTCAGCCCTTTGCTGGCCGCCTGGGCAGCGGAGTGTCCAGGATCTCGAGCAACAGCTCGAGGCGGGAAGCCCGCGACAGCATCGGGATCAGGTTGGGCAGCGAGTAGTAGTCGCCCGAGAAGGTGAACGTGTCCACCTGCACCTTTCTTCCGCGCAAAACGCGCTCGGTGGCGTCGGTGGCGCTGCCCACCTTGACGAGCAACACCGAAGGTGCGACTCCGAGAGTCTCAGAGTAGGCCTTGTAGGCGTCCGCAAAGTAGGGCGCGGTATTCTCCTGCTCGTCTGTCACCAGCACGATTTGCTCCACAGACTGCTTGCGCAGCCGCATCGCTTCGAGCGGGCACCCCAGACTCGTGCAGCCTCCCGCCCGGATGGGCGCGAAGGCCTTCTCCCAGGCGCTCAGCTCGCCGCCGCTGGCCTGGATGGCATAGGGAACGGTATCGAAGGCGTACACGAACAGCTCGGCTTCTGTCACGCCGCCGATGAGGGCGGCCAGTCGCTTGCCGACGTCCAGCGCCTGGTCCATCGAGGAGGACTTGTCCACCAACAGGCCGGTGGAGCGAGTGATCTTGCCCCGCTGCTTGACCTGCTCGTCGGTGACGCGCTCGAGCCGCTGGCGAGTCTCCTCGTCCAACTCGGCCGCCTCGGCTGCCACGCGCGCCTTGTAGGCGGACACGCGGGCGTCGGTCTCGGCCAGCTTGAGCTTTTCGTCCACCAGGGCCTTGACCTCGGCGTGCTCGAGGGCACCCTTCTTGCGCAGAGACTGCACATGATTGATGACCTCGGCCGGGGTCATGGCGTCGAGGAGCGCCACCAGCACCGTGGGGCTCAGCTGCTTGATAGCTCCCACGGCCACGGTGTAGGGGATCTTGTGCTCCACGATCAGAGCCGCCTGCTCGGCCGGCGTGCTGGCTTTGCTCAACTGCTTGAGCATGAAGGCCAGGCTGTCGGCGGGCGGAGCGTCCTTGAACAAGACAGCGTCCGCCCGAGCACTGGGCTTGACGTGGCAGGAAGCATAGAGGTGCTTCATCGCCTTGCGGGCGCGCACCGCGGCGCGATCGAAGAACTGAGGGTCCTTCTCGCGCGCCCTGAGGTACTGCACCACGGCCGTGCGGGCCTGGCGAGGGAGCTTACCGCGCAGCTTCTTCATGAAGTCCACCACGCGGGCCACCTGGTAGGGCGGCAGCTCCTGCATGAGCATGAAGCCGGCTTCCCGGTGCGCCTCGAGGGCGCTGGTCAGGAGGCTGCCCACGAACACTTCCTTGTGGTCGCGCACGTCGCCGTGGCGCTGATACCACACGGCCAGGTGGCCGTAGAAGAGAGCATCGCGGGCGATCAGCTCGCGGTGCAGGGCATCCACCTTCTCCAACTCGCGGTGGGGGGTGGTCAACAGGCTGTTGAGCATGTCCAGGCGCAGATCGCGCTCGGTGGTCTGCATGATCGGGCACCTCCTTTCTCCAGATTGGATGTCGTGCTGGCCACGAAAAAGCCTTCGAGCTCCTGCCGGGCTTCCCGCGCGCAAGTTCGGAAAGCTTTCCGCACCTCGCGGTGACGCCTCCATGTGGCGGAGGCGATCGGGATTCGAACCCATCAGATTGGAAGTCTGACTCGTATGTAGGCTTTCAAGGTCGGGGCGCGCCGGCTCCCGACAGGAGCTGAAAGCTGATTGTGGCTACACAACCGTGGAACCTGGCCGTTCCGAGGAACGTGCTGCAAGATGCGCCGGCTCCAGAAGAAACTTTGTTGAAGCCCTCCCGCCAGTGAGAAGGGGACCGGCGCGGTCACCGGGGGAGACCCGGTTTCCCCGGTGACCGCCGGTCCGACGGCGACCCACCCGGGCAAATCGGGTCAGGTCGAAGCCGTCATCGTCGCGCAGCTCCGTGCTCATCACACATCCGTGGGCGACGAGGTCAGCCGTAAACAGCCTCAGGGCGGATGACGATGTCGCCGGACGGGCGCCGGTCGACGACGTAGGAGGTAAACTGGCTTGCTCCCACGTCGAGGTGCTGGGCTACGCGCTCCATCACCTGGGCATCGTTCATCCCGGCCGTCATCCCCAGCTGCTGCTCGGTGACGTCAAAAGACTTCCCTTCAAAGCGAACGTGAACCATCTTCAATCTCCCTCCTGTTCTTCAATTTCTTGAAAGCAACCGCAGGATACCGCACAAGTCAGAAAGGCTGTGCTCACCATTGGTGTGGTGGAGAGAATCGAACTCCCCGCATGCTTATCAGGCATGTCCAGTATGTAAGCCTCTCAGGTCGGGGTGCGGCTCCTCCGGTCAAACCGAAACAAAAAGCCCACCTTGGTTGTCGAAGGTGGGCGTGCTGGCAAGCATATGCCTGAAGACAGTTATGCTCTCAGCGCGCCCTCCCGGGGGTCAGGTTACCGCACGGAAGGTTCCCCGACCGTTTGGTGACCGCTATGGTTTGCTCGAATGAAATCATTTGTTGATCCTGATGCGCCTCAAGACACGAGGCACTTGGGCATCATACTAGACGCCCCCCCGACTCGTCAACCCCCTTTCCCCTGGTTTTCCCGCTCGATTCACAGCCTTGTCCACAGGGATTACGACGCCAGGCCACAGAAACAGTCTGTTGTTGAAGAAAATCCTTCCCCCTCCGGAGGCAAAATCGAATGTCCTTCACCTTCCCTTACCACCAGGCGCTGCTGACCCGCGACCACCTGCTGGCCGAGCCCGCTCCCGAAGGCATACGCCATCGCGTCGTTTCAGTCACCATGAGGAGGCCCCCGCTTCCCCGGCCCGCCCCGTCTCAGGAGGCGCTGCGCCACCTGATGGCCAGCCTGAGCAGGAAGCGTCCCTGGAAGTAGAATTCCCACAGAATGCAGGAATTCCGCTTCGACCAGGGTGGGGAGAACATCCGTCGCACCGTGCTCATGCTGTTGGCGCTGTTTTCTTTTGTGGTGACCCTGGGTCTGCTCGTGATCAGGTACACCCACTGGCTGATGCTGGTCGTCTGCCCCTCCCTGGTCCTGCTCTATCTGCTCTCTTTCTTCAGCTACTATCGGAACCGAAACGACCGCATCGTGCTTGAGGGAGATAAGGTGGTGATCCACCGGGCCGGTCAGGAACGCCGACTGGCCCGGCAAGACGTGGTGCAGGCCTACCACACCGGCGCTCTGCTGCACATCACCGTGAAGGGGCAAGACCCGGTGCAGTTGCCCTACCACGTGGAGAGGCAGGACGAGCTTCTGCGCGCGCTCAACGGCGGGTCAGCCGAAGCATGACCGCTCAGCGCTGGCAGCGCGGGCACCACGTCGTGGTGCGCTGTCCCACCGTGGAGCGCTGCAGTTGGCCCCCGCAGCCATAACACTCCTGCCCGTAGCGCCCGTAGGCCTGCAGGCTGGCCTGGTTCGAGCCCGAGCGCCCCTCGGCGTCGCGGTAGTTGGAGAAGGTGGTGCCGCGGTTTGAGATGCCCAGCTCCAGCACCTCGCGCACGGCCGTGAACAGCCGTGCCAGCTCGGCCCGGGTCAGGCTGACGCCCCGCCGGGTCGGGCGGATGCCCGAGCGATACAGCGCCTCGTCGGCGTAGATGTTGCCCACTCCGGCCACGACTCCCTGATCGAGCAAAGCTGACTTGACAGAGCGCCGGGTCCGCTTCATCGCATCCTGGAAGCTCTCGAGCTGGTAGGCGGGAGTGAAAGGGTCCGGACCCAGGCGTTTGAGCTCGGGGGCGCGGGAGAGCTCCTGGGGGCGATACAGGCGCCACTTGCCGAATTTGCGGATGTCTCGGTACATCAGCTGGTGGCCGCCCTCCAGGTGCAAGACGATGTGGGTGTGAGCGTCCACAGCATGCTGGGTGGTGCGCTGCAAACCCGTTACGGGCAGCCGCTCGAAGGGCCGGTCGGGTCGGGAGGGATCGCGCAGGGTGATCTGGCCGGTCATGCCAAGGTGCACCAGCAGGGTGTGGCGCTCGAGCGGCAGGATCAGGAGCTTGCCGTGCCGCTGGGGCTCTCGAAAAACCTGGCCGCGCAGCTCGCGCTCAAAGGTGGGCGCGTCCGGCTTGAGCAGCACCCGGTCG
>QWHO01000330.1 GCA_021404945.1 bacterium CPR1 | reverse complement strand
GCACGTTGCTGCGGCTGGGCGCCATGCTGGCCCAGGGCGGCCAGCACGAGCCGGCCCGCCAGGCCCTGCTGGAGGCCGGCGAGATGTGCCGCCAGGTGCACGGCGAGGACAACCTGGAAGTGCTGGTCGAGCTGGCCGCCCTGGAAGCCTCGCGCCAGCGCCCGGAGGAGGCCCTGCGCTGGCTGGGCCGTGTGCGGGCCGGGCTGGAAGGCTCCCAGGCGCCCGCCCTGTACGAGCGAGCGGCCCGCACCTACCTGGCTCTGGAGCGGGCTCCCATGGCCCGCGAGCTGGTGGAGCGAGGCATCGCCCTGGCCCGCGCCCAGCACGACCTGATGGGTCTGCAGAGCCTGCTGGGACTGCGCTTACGGCTGCTGCCGCCGGCCGAGTGGCCGGAGTCGCTGCGCGAGTGGCTCTCGCTGACGGCCCGTCGGGTGGAGCCCTTCGCGCCTCACGAATTGCGCGACCTGACGCCGGTGCTGCAGGCCGCCTGGGACCAGGGTGTGGAGCGCGAGGCATTGGAAACCCTGTGGGCGCGCTTCCCCCAGCTCGGCGCGCCCACGCCCTCGGCCCAACCGGCACCGGCTCCTGCCACGGTGGAGGTGCTCTGCTTCGGCCCCCCCGAGGTCTTGCTGGAGGGCAAGAGCGTGCCGGCCAGCGAGTGGGCCAGCCGCAAAGCGCTGGAGCTGTTCTTGTATCTGGTCATCCAGCGCCGCCCGATCTCGGGCGAGCGGCTGGCAGCGACGCTCTGGCCCGATAATCCGGAGATATCCAGAAAGAGTCTGAACACTGCCGCCTCGCGCGCCCGCCGGGCGCTGCGGGCTCTGCCCGGTCCCATCGTGGTCTGGGAGCGCAGCTTCTTCTCGCTCGACCCCGCCCTTCAGCTCGACTCGGATGTTGCTCGCCTGGAGCGGCTGGCCGAGCAGTGCCGCCCCGACGCCTCAGGGAGATTGAGCTCGGCCGCCCGGCAGGCGGGCGAGCAGGCGGTGGCCCTCTACCGCGGCGAGCTTTTGGAAGGGCTGTGGTCAGAGTGGGTGGTGGAGCTGCGGCGCACCGTCGCCGAGAAGGTGTTCAGCCTGCTCTTCCTGCTGGCCAGCGACCAGGAGGGCCAGGGTCGCTTTCTGGAGGCTTCCCAGCACTACCAGCGCATGCTCGACCTGGACCCGTGCCGCGAGGAAGCGCAGCTCGGCCAGATGCGCTGCCTGGCCGGCCAGGGGCTGCGCGACACGGCGGTGCGCCGCTACAACGACTACTGCCGCATCTTGCAGCGCGAGCTGGGACTGACCCCCGGGCCCGAAGCGGTGCGGCTCTACCACCAGCTGCTCACGTGAGGAACTCGGTGGGCGGTGAGCTCCGCGCGCCTCCGCCTGGTGAGCGTTACGCTACGCTCACGGACCCGCCTGGTGAGTTGTGCCCGTCTCGCTCGAGCAACTCGGCTCTCACGGGCCCGTACGGTGAGTTGTACGCTTCTCACTGGGGAAACTCTACGCTCCGCGCTTGTCGCTCGAGAAGCCCTGCACTCGCGACCGCGCCTGCCTCTCGCTCGAGAGGCTCCACGACCAGGAACCCGCCCGGGGAGTTTTGCCCTTCTCGCTGGTGCGGCTCTACGCTCACGGACCCGCGGCCGGGTGAGCTGTCGTGAAGAAGCTCTATCTGGCCGGCTGCCTGCTGCTCACGCTGGCCTCGCTGGCCCTGGGCCGCTTCCAGAGCGACCCGCTGGTGCTGGCGGTGGCGCTGGGCTGTGTCCCCCTGGCAGCGCTGCTGCCCACGCCTCCCGCGGCGGGTCTCCTCTGGGTGGCCAGCCAGAGCCCTGGCCTGGCTGCTCTGGCAGCGCTGGCCGCGCTGGCCTGGCGCCGGCGGGTGACCCGTCCTTCGGTCGCCCTGCCGGCCTCGGTGCTGGTCTGCGGCCTGGGGTTTCCGGGACCAGCCGCCCTGCTCTATGCCCTGCTCCACTGGCCCGTCGTTCTTCCGGCTCTGGGTCAGGGCTTGCTGGCCTGGGTCATGGTCTGGTCTTCCGAGCCGCCCACCCTGGTGCTGCTCTTGCTGGCCTCGGTGGCGCTGGCCTGGCCCCTGCCTGCTCCCCGCGAAGATCCGCCCGAGCTGATCGAGGAGGCCCGCCAGCAACTCGCTCGCGCCGCCGGCCGCCTGGAAGACGTGGGCCAGTGGACCAGCCGCCTGCTCGAGGCCCCCGAGCCCTCCCAGGTGATCCTGGAGATTGCCCTGAGCCAGCAACCCTGCCAGACCGTGGCCCTGTTCCTGGCCGACCGGGGCCAGCTCGTGCCGGTAGCCGCCCGAACGCCCTTCCGCCAGCGCCTCTCGCTGGATCTGCCCGAGCCCATCGTCCAGGAGGCCTACCAGCGCGGCCAGCCCCTGCACCGCGTGCAGCTCGAGGGAGAGCGTCTCTTCCCGGACGAAACCCCGGCCATCGCCCTGCCCCTGGGCGAGGTGGGGGTGCTCTACATGGGACGCCCGCAAGCTGACGACTTCTCCCCCGAGGTGCTCGAGCGCCTCTCCCGCCTGGCCCCCCTGGCCGCCCGCGCCCTGCTGTCGGCGGGCGAGCACCAGAGCCTGCTGCGCGCTCGGCAGCGCTTCGAGCTGCTCACGCGCCTGCTGGAAGGGGTGCGACTGCTGGCTGGCAGCCTGGACGAGCGCTCCCTGGAAGCTGGCCTGGAGAACGCCTCCCGCAACCTGGTGGAGCATCGCGGCGGGCTCTTCTGGCGCGACGGAGCGTTGAGCCGCCGCTGGGGCGACCCCTTCGAGCCGCCCTCGCTGGAGGGCCCCCGGATGGAGGACAACCTGCTGGTGGCTCCCTGCGGCGTGGGCCTGCTGGTGCTCTCGGGCCAGCACTTCAACCGCGACCAGCTGACCGCGCTCTGCTTGCTGGGCTCGCTGGCCGCCCTGTCGTTTGAGAACGCTGCCCGCCACCGCGAGTTGCAAGAAGCCCAGGGCCAGCTCTTGCTGGCCGGCAAGATGTCCGCCGTGGGCCAGCTGGCCGCGGGCGTGGCCCACGAGATCAACAATCCCCTCATGGCCCTGAGTACCGACGCCGAGATGCTGGCCATCGAGACCGACCCGGACGAGCGCACCGCCATCCTGGAGGGCATCCGGATGTCGGTGGGGCGCTGTCGCCAGATCACCAGCGAGCTGCTCAGCTTCGCTCGCGAAGGGGTGGGCCAGCCTACCAGCGTGCCGCTGGCTCCTCTGGTGGATGGCTTGCGGCGACGCCTGGGAGGTCCGATTGAGTATCGCGGCGAGGAGCTCTCGGTGCTGGCCAGGCCGGAGGAGGTGCAGCAGATCCTGGTCACCCTGATCCATAACGCTCAACTGGCCGGCGCCCGCCGCGTGGAGGTGAGCGCTCAGCGTCAGGGGCCTGAGGTATCCGTCGAGGTGCGCGACGACGGCTGCGGGATGTCCCCCGAGGTGCAAGAGCGCATTTTCGAGCCTTTCTTCACCACCCGGGAGGTGGGCCAGGGTACCGGAATGGGGCTCTTTCTGGCCTACACCATGGCCCGCAGCCTGCAGGGCCGGCTGGAGCTGGTGGAGTCTGCCCCGGGGAAGGGGTCGCGTTTCCTGCTGGTCTTGCCGGGAAGTTGACCAGTGGCGAATCCAGGTGCTGATCGACCTTTCTCGGCGCCGGAGTAGCTCCGTCATCGCGATTCAGCCCGAGGCTCGAGGAGATGTTCCTGAAGTTGGCACGCTCGGTGTTAGCTCATGAGCAGACACAGAAGCTGTCAACTTTGAGCACGAACGCCGTGGCGCGGTGACGACTGTGGTTACCTGATGGCGAAGGTGTTGGAAGATCGACCCGGGATCTCGCGATCATGACCAGTCTGCCAGCTGCGCAACTCCCCGCACATTGGGCAGGCCGATCAGTATGCGCAACTCCCCGCACATCGGAGGAGGTCGATCTGAATGTGCACGGACATGCCGGCACATGTGCGCGCAACTCCCCGCACATCGGGGGAGGTCGATCTGAATGTGCGCGGACGTGCCGGCACATGTGCGCGCAACTCCCCGCACATCGGGGCAGGCCGGCCCCGCTCGCCAGAGCGGTGAGGTCACCATGCGCCGCCCCTGAGCGCCACCCGCCTCGAGTTGCTCAAACGGTCGGTGGGCCGCACCTTCGTCGATTCGGAGGACCGAGAGCACGCAGGCATCGGCGACCTGCAGGGCCTGGGCGGATCTGCCCGCCCAACCCTGCCGGTGAAACGCCCAACAGGACCAGCGTGAGAGCGCTTTCTCGCTCTCGGCGAACTCTGCAGGTCTTTCCAGGCAAGAATCGAAAGCCCGGCTTCCCTGATCAAGATCATAGGCGTATCAGGCGATAAGCTCAGGCTCATTCCGATATGCCAGGAGGTAGGATGATCTTTAGACGTTGGGCCGCTCTGGTGCTGGCCCTATCCCTGCTATTAAGCGGTTCCCTGCGAGCTCAGGTGACCAGCGACCATTACAGCGATGCCGATCTCGAGCAACTTGTCGAGCCTGTCGCGCTCTACCCGGATGCCCTTCTGACCCACGTCCTGACGGGGGCGACCGAGCCAACCCAGCTTCGGACCGCTCTCGAGCTCAGCAAGGCGGGACAGGAGCCAGGCTCGGATCTCGCCCCCTCTGTGCAGGCCCTGATGGAGTTCCCGGACGTACTGGCCATGATGGTGGACAACACCCAGTGGACCGACGCGGTCGGCTATGCCGTCTCCAACCAGCAAGACGACGTGCTGCGCGCCGTGCAGCAGGTTCGCTCGAAAGTTCAGGCGGCCGGGAACCTGCAATCGTCGGACAAGATGCAGGTCAGCCAGGAGGGCGACGTGATCGTCATCGAGTCTCCTTCTCAAGATGAGGTCTACGTTCCGAGCTACGACACCGCGGCGATGTATGCCACCGGAGCTCTCTTCACCTATGGCACGGCCGTGGCGGTGCGAAACGCATACTGGAGCGGCGCCTGCAACTGGCACGGAGGGTTCTACTACGGCGCTCCCGGAGCCTACCGCGGCTACCGCTACGGCGCCTATCCCCCCGGAGCGGCCGCCTGGGGCCCCCGGCCAGCCCCCTATGCGGGACGGGCGGCCACCTATCCGGGTCGGGTTAACAACGTCAATGTCAACCGCGTAAACGTCAACAACTACAACGCCAACCGGGTGCGGCCGGCCGGCGCTGCCAATGCCTATCGGCCGGCCACCGCTCAGCCCCGACCGGCCGGCGCCGCCAACGCTTACCGTCCTGCCACCGCTCAGCCCCGGCCAGCCGGTGCCGCCAATGCCAACCGTCCTGCCACGCGGCCCCCGACTCCCCAGTCCGGGCTGACGGGGGGCTACTCCAGCGGCTTGAACTACACCCGGGGAGTGGACGCCCGTCAGGCCAGCTCCCGGGGCCAGCGCAGCATGAGCTCGAGCCCCAGCATGCGCTCCAGCGGAGGCATGCGCGGTGGTGGCGGAATGCGAGGAGGAGGAGGGCGGAGATGAGATCGATGCGCATTTTTCTGATCAGTGTGTTGTTGGGCTGCGGCCTTTCCGGCCTGGCCCCCGCTCAGGAGCAAAAGACCTATGGCACGCCCAGGCAGGCTGCCGAAGCAATGATCGGCGCCTGCCTGGCCAATGATCGAGCTAAATTGCTGGAGATCCTGGGCCCTGAAGCTCAGGACCTGTTCAATGACGCCGACCCTCAGGCCCAGCGCGAGCAGCTCAAGACCATCGGCCTGGCCGGCACAGACCGCAGCAATTTTGAGGAAGGCAAGGATGGCAAGGTCATCTGGCTGGTGGGTGAGGAGGTCTGGCCTTTCCCGATCCCGCTCGTGCACGATGGCTCGTTCTGGCGGTTTGATACCCCGGCCGGCAAGGACGAGATTCTGGCCCGACGCATCGGCACCGATGAGCTGGAGGCCCTGAAGATGCTCTCGCGCCTGGCCCGCGCTCAGGAAGATTACGCCAGCCAGGACTACGACGGCGACCAGGTGCTCGAGTTCGCTCAGCGCGTCGTGGCCACCGAGGGCACGCGAGACGGTCTCTACTGGGTGAGCGTCGAGCAGCCGAGCCCCCTGCAGTCGACTGCCGAGGAGTTCAAGGATTACCTGGTTGGCAAGACGGTCGGCTCGGGCTGGTACGGCTACCATCTCAAGCCTCTCAACGGTCAGACCGAAAATGCCGCCGGCGGTCGCTACGACTATGTCATCAATGGCAATCTCATCGGGGGCTACAGCTTCGTGGCCTGGCCCATCGCCTACGGCAACTCGGGCATCATGACGTTCATCGTGAACCACAACGGCAAGTTCTACGAGCGAGATCTGGGCGAGGACACCGAGGCACGAGTACGCGAGATGACCAAATTCGATCCCGCCAAGGGTTGGACCGAGGTCGACTCGGTCGGCAATCCGGTCGGCCCGGTGCTGAAGCGACCAGGCAAGTAGGGAGGCGTGATGAGAAAACTGATCTTCCTGATTACACTGATCACCGCGCTCCTCGGCTCACTTTCCGTGGCCCAGGAGACGACCGACGAGCTCTACTCGCCGGAAGAACTGGAGCAGATCGTGGGGCCCATTGCCCTCTATCCCGACCCGGTCCTGTCCAACGTGCTGGTGGCCTCGACCGAGCAGGCCCAGGTGCGCCAGGCCGACGAGCTGGCCAAGCAGGGCAAGACCTCGGCCGACACACCCGAAGATTGGGAACCGGCCGTGCGCTCGCTGGTCGATTACCCCGACATCCTGGATACCATGGTGACGGCTTCGGATTGGACCGCCGCTCTGGCCTACGCGGTGACCAACCAGCAGCCCGAGGTGATGAAAGCCGTCCAGCAGTACCGCGAGAAAGCCTATCAAGCCGGCAATCTTCGCAGCGGCGAGCAGATGGAGGTCACCCGCGAGCAGGAGCAAATCTGCATTCAGCCCACCGACCCCGAAGTGGTGTATGTTCCGAGCTACGATCCCGAGGTGGTGGTGGTCGAGTCGAGCTATGACAATGACGATGACTACTGGGCCTCGGGAATCCTCGGGTTCGGAGCGGGAATCGCTGCCAGCAGCCTGATGTACTACAACCACTGCAACTGGTGGGGCAACGGAATGTGCTCGGGCTACTGGCCGGGCTACCAGGGAGGCTACGGCTGGTACCGGCCCGGCTGCCCGGTGGCCACGCCCTATCGAGCCAACCAGGCCATCTCGCGGCGGCCGGTGGCAGGCAATGGCAACCGTTGGAACAGCGGCCATATCAATAGCGGCAACGTCAACATCGGGAACTCCCTGATCGATGTCAACGGGGGCAATCGCATCGGCAATCGTCCCAATGTCAGCCGACCTGGCGGCATCGGAAGCCCCGGCGGCGTGGGTCGGCCTGGCGGCGTCGGGA
>QWHO01000789.1 GCA_021404945.1 bacterium CPR1 | reverse complement strand
CTGTCTCGATACTCTCGCGGCCGAGACGCCGCGGCACCACTCGGGTCTGGGTGCAACCCCTGCCAGGTATCGGTCTCTGGCAGCCCGCCTCACGATTTCGCTCGTGTGGGGCGTCGGTGTTTCGCTTTCCGATTCGGTCGACGTCGCCGTCGACTTCGGCAATCTAAACCATGCCGTCCAGGGTGTCAACCCCAAAAAACTGTTCGCCAGCCTCGAATCACGCTGCGACAGGCGAAGAATTTTCCTCACGGGGGCACCCGGCGACTCTGTAGAATTTTACTCGGCTGGTGAATCGCCCCGGCCCAGACGTCCTGGTCTGGGCCCTCGCAAGAGGTGACCCGCTCCCCCTGTATCTGGCCCACAACGGGGAAGCGGTCAACCTGAGCGCAATAGGCCACGTCCTCGGCCAGGGCCGGCTGGCCGAGCAGGTGCCGACCATTCCTCGACCGGGCCAGGGCCGCCAGCAGGTCGGGCTCGGCTCCACGCCAGATCTGACGGGCGATCAGGGCCGAGTCGGAAAGGGGTGCCTGCTGGCCGAGCAGCTCGGCCAGGGCACCCGCTCCCAGCACGTCCTCGTAGGCCAGCTCCTCGAAGGTGCCGCCGCAGACCAGCAGCAGCTGCTCGGCCCGGGCTTGCGACAGGGCTCGGGCGGTGGCGGTCAGGTTCAAGAACGAGCCCACCAGAACCGCCCGGGCATGCGAGCAGGCCTGCAAGGCCCGAGTGCCGTTGGTGGTGGTCATGACGATGGTGCGCCCGGCCACGATCTCCGGCTGGAACTCGCGAGGGGAGTTGCCCAGGTCGAAGTCGCGCTGACCGGTCTGGTGGGCCAGCAGTCGCAGCCCGTGGCGCTCTCCGGCCAGCAGGTAGGCAGGCTCTTCCCGAGCCAGGGCGTTGGCCTGCTCGATCTCCTGCACCGGGATGACGGCTTCGGCCCCGTGGGCCAGGGCCGTGACGATCGAGCTGGTGGCTCGCAACACGTCGAACACCACCGCCACCGCCGAGCTGAGATCGCGCCCCTTCAGGGCGGCGAAATCAGCTGGAGAAAAGAGCACCTCCAGGCTGGCATAGCTCATTCGAGAGACCCAGTTCGTTTCAGGCTTCTTTCCGGTCCTTCCGGCAGACTGTCAACATGCAAGTTTCTGTCGTCACCAGAGCCCAGTTGGAAAAGTACACCCCCGTCCCCGAGCCGGAGACCCCGACCGGCTACAGCTACACCGATCGTCTGGAAGCCACACCCGGTTCCGACCTGGACTCGATTCGCAAGGAAGGCTTCGCGGCCGTCAAGCTCCTCGGCGCCATGGGCGGCACCGGCGCGCTGGGGCCTGCCGTGGCCACGGCCGCGGTGGCGGGCGCTTTCTACGTGAGCCACAAGGGATTGGAGGGCTGGGAGCAGCGCCTCAAGTCCGACACCAGAGAGCAGGTGCAGTTCCTGCGCCACCTCGACCAGGCTCAGGAGAAGTTGACTGGCGTTCCGGCCCAGCCCTGGTTGTTCTTCTAAGCTTCACGGGATTGAGCCTCACCCGGCGGCACGGGCCTGGCGGGCTCGGTCTGGGACACAGGGATCAACTGAAGTGGGAGAGCTCTGCAAACCTGGCTCCGGAGTCGAAGATGGATTCGTACCCGGCGGGACAAACGTCCGTTCGGACTGGACCTCTACATACGGTCTCCGGGCCACCGCACGGTGGTGGATTAGCTGAGCCGGTCGGTCGGAATACCAGGAGCTTGCCCGGTACCGCCTCCATTCCGGCGTATACCCCGGAACCAGCCCGGTACCGGGGAATCTGCCGCTACCACCGCAGAACACGAATTCTTACCCGGTGGAGACAAACCTCTGTTGGGCCCGACCGGGATGCACAGGACCGAAAGGCCTCTCACGACGACGCCCTGCGGCCAACTGAGCACGAGATCGTAGCCAGCCAGGACGAACTACGTTCGAGCCAACGAGAATACCAGCAGCATCCGTTGAGCACTGCTCGCCCTGGCGCAGCTCGGAGGCGCGCCGTGAGCGGCGTAGCTCCTCTTCGCGAGCGGCTGCTCGGCCAGGTGCTCAGGAATTCTACAGGAAGCCGCGCGACTTGAGCAACGCGCTCACCGACGGGTCGCGTCCCCGGAAGTTGCGGTAGGCCTGAGCCAGATCCAGCGTGTTGCCCACCTGCAAGATGCACTCATAGAAGCGATTGGCGGTCTTCTTATCCCAGGGGCCGCCGGCCTCGGCGAAGGCCTCCCAGGCGTCCTGGGTGAGCACGTCCGACCAGATGTAGCTGTAGTAGCCAGCCGCATAGCCGTCGCTGGAAAAGACGTGGCCGAAGTGGGGGATGCGGTGACGCATCACGATCTCTTTGGGCATGCCCAGCGCCTTCAGC
>QWHO01000329.1 GCA_021404945.1 bacterium CPR1 | reverse complement strand
GCACGGCCTGGTAGCGGCCGTGCGCGACGGCGACGAGCTGGAGGTGGACGGATCCAATGGCGTGGTGCGCCGGCTCGGCAGTCCCGCGCGTTGACCTGCTCTACTCGAGCCCCGTCTCCCCCAGCACCTTGTTACCCACGCGCAGGACGGCCCGTTTGGGCTTGACCTTGCTGGGGAGTTGGTAGAACATCCGGTCGGCGACTTCGGATTGACCGGGCTTGAGCAGCAGGACCTGACGGTTGCGCAGCCGCACCACCCGGTGGTAGTTGCCCTGGTCATCCACCAGCAGCACCTCGTTGTTGTTGAACCGCACCAGCTCCGAGCCGGTGTTGGTGAACTCGAGACTGACCTCGTAGAGACTTTCGTTCGGATTGGAGGTCGTAGTCTTGTCCATTTTGATCAGCTTCATCGCGACACTCGGCCTGGCTTTTTGCGCCAGTCCTGGCGCAAGCAGCGCCATCGCCAGTAGAATTGTCCAAAATACTCGCATGCGGCACCTCCCCTTTAAGTGTCTAACCTGCGGCCACGGTCGAGGTTTCTCCTACCCGGGTGAGGTGGTAGTCGCCTGTCAGGGTCCCGTCTGGAAAGAGGTTCAGGCTGGTGGAGCGGGTCTCGTCGAAGCTCCAGAAGGTGACCTCCATCCCCGCCAGGTCGTAGACCGGATTGCCCCGATAGAAGCGCACCGGATGATGGTCCTCGAGCACTTCCCAGTGGCGGGTTTCGCCCAACAGGCGGCGCAGCACCACCCGTTCCACCCCGAGGCGCTGGCAGCGAGCCAGGAACGAGTCGATCTCGGAGGCGTTGTGCTCGTTGATCAGGCACGAGATCTTGACCGGAATCCGGGAGCGCTCGAGGATCTTCTCCAGGTCCGGAACCTGGGTGTTGGCCCCCATCATGCGCTGATAGGTGGTGCTCTCGAAGGAGGGTAGCGATAGACAGGCCTTGTCATACTGGTTGAAGACCTCGATTTTCTTAATGGCCAGCACCCCGTTGGAGTGCAGGGAATAGCTTGCGCCCGTGGTCACCTGGCTCCGCAGGAGCTCGAGCAGACGGCATTCGTGGCGGTAGAGCTGAGGGTCGGTCGTGGTGCCGGTGAAGACGATCTGGCGCACGCCGAGCCGGTTAACGGCCTCGATCAGGGCGCCCAGGTTGGTGGGGGGGAAGCGGTCCAGGTTGTCCTGGCGCACTGCCAGCGGCAACTGCTGGCCGATGCAGAAGGGGCAACGCCGGTTGCAGGGGCCCCCGAACAGGATGTTGGCAAAGTCCATCATGAGGCCCTCCGGGCCACGGCCAGGGCCAGCCTGCGGTGGCGGTGCATGTCCTCGGCCTTCTCGGGATCGCGCGCGAGCAGGTAGCTCTTCACCGAGGGGGCGTGGAACAGGGCCACCAGACCGTTGAAGTGGCGGGCTCCCAGCTCGGTCATGGTGAGCTTGTCGCCCGTCAGGCTCATGAGGCCCCGCTCCAGGGCGAAGGCCACCTCCTCGGGATATGCCTGCTCGATGCCCAGACCAAACTTGGCCTGAAACGCGGACCGGTCGACCTCGCCAAAGTAGAAGCTCACGCAGATCATCTTGGCCATCATGTGCTCGCGTGGCAGGTCATAGAGGTCTTGCAGGGGTAGCTCGCCGGCATCTACCGAGCGCAGGTAGGGCCTGAGGTTCTTGCCAGCGGCGCCCTCGTTGTAGCTGACGGTGGTGTGGGAGAAGCTCTGGGCCCCCAGCCCCAGGCCCAGGTAGGGCATTCCGTCCACCACCCGGCGGGTGATGTAGTCGCTGGTGCCAGGATGGCCTGGAATGCGGCTGTAGGTGTTCTTGCCCGGGTTGGCCAGATAGCCGTGGTCGGCCAGGAGCTTCTTGGCCAGCTCGGCCTGCGCCCGCACCCCCTCGAGCGCCACCTGGGAGGCCTGCTCGGAGATGCGCGTCAGCTTGTAGCGCATCCGATACAGGGTGATGGCTTCAGGAGCGAGCCTCAGGGCGTGCTCCAGGGTGGCCCGCCAGCTCTCCAGCGATTGTCGGGCAAAGCCATACATCAGGTCCACGTTGAAATCGGTGAATCCGGCAGCGCGGATGTTCTCCACCGCTCGGAAGTGGTGCTCGACGCCATTGCCGTCACGTTGGAGAACCTTGAGAAGGTCGGGCTGGATTACCTGAACTCCCATGCTGATGCGTCTGATGCCGGCCTGCATGAAGCTGGCCAGCTTGTCCGGCCGCGCGGCAGCGATGCGAGGCGTGGTCTCGGTGCTGATCACCACCTCGGAGGGCAGCTCGAAGTGCTCGCGCACCTTCTCCATCAGCGCCGCCATCTGCTCAGGCTCCAGGAAGGACGGCGTGCCGCCACCGATGTCAAAGCCTGCCAGCCGACGCGAGCCGAGAAGACCTGCATAGAGCTCGAGCTCGCGGTGCAGGCGCCGCAAGTACTGCTGGGTGCCGTGCAACTCGTCCTGGCCGACCACGGTGTACTCGCAGTAGGCGCAGCGCACTTCGCAGAACGGAATGTGAACGTAGAGCAGCAGGGGATCGAGGCCCTCGAAGGCCTGCGCCACCAGCGACCGGTAGCGCTCGGGGCCGACCCTATAGGGCTTCCAGGTCAGCTGGTGGGCGATGGGGTAGGCGGTGTTGGCGATGTGGTGGTTGCGCTCGCCGGCCTCGAAACAGGCCTGAGGCGGGTAGTGGGCGGCATCGGCCGCATTGGGCAGGCTCCAGGCTCGATTCACCTCGGACGCCCTCGCTTTCATAAGAAGAGTGTTTTTTTTCTTTATAGTGTAATATTGACACTTTGTCAATGCGTTATGGTTAAATGGTCTTGAGAATCGGGCGATCTGCTGAGTTGCTGTCGTGTCTCTGATCATAGGACCAGTGTGGCGGATCCGCCTTGTCCGGATCTTTTGCCGATCGGCTGGACAATCTTCCGCGACCGCGCCCGGGACACGGCTTCCCAGGTTCGCCCGAGCACTGGGACGAGACGGACCAGCTGTCTCTCGACTGGTCTCCGATACCTCATTTGCCGCTCCCGTCCCCTTTCACGCCCCCAACTGGGTCTCGCGGTCGAGCTACACGGACTGGTCGAGCACGAGCCCCATCGGGGGTCAGTCAAGCACCCCGACCCTGATTTCTGGAACAGCGATGGGGTCATCGACTTCCTACTGGCTTCAAACAGGCGATACCGAGGTTCGCGATGAAGTTCCATTGATGCTGGAGTTGGCAAGCGAACAACGCATCGTGCTGCAGCCGTGCAGTTGGGCAACGTATGAGCGGATTCTGGCAGACCAGGCTGACCAGAGCGCTCCGCGCTTTACCTATGATCGAGGAGCTCTGGAAATCGTGAGCCCCTCCCCTGAGCACGAGAATGCCAGCGAGCGGATCAAGACCCTGATCCTGCTCATCTGCATGGAGCAGGGCCTTAAGGTGCGCATGCTGGGCTCAAGCACCCAGCGCAAGGCGGAGCTGCTGAGGGGAGTGGAGCCAGACTCCTCCTTTTCATTTGCGGGGACGAATGAGCCAGACCTGGTCGTGGAGATCGAGGTGACGAGGAGCTCGCTGGACAAGCTAGACATCTTCGCGGAACTTGGCATCCCGGAGGTCTGGCGCTACGACCTGCGGCGCCTCGCGATCCTCCGCTTGGAGGCAGGCAGCTACGTGACCTTCGACCGGAGTGGATTCCTGGGCCTGTCAACGGAAGATATCGAGGCTCTGCTCCAACTGTCCTCTGAGGATGACGCCGACTGGGCGCTCAGGGTGCGGGACCGGTTGCAGGGCCTCTAACTGACGCTTCCAAAGGCCAGACCGCCGCTGCGGCCGATCGCCACGACTGCTACCTTCTGACCCTGGATAAGGTCGACAGGCTCGCGCCGTTTTGCCAGCACTTCTCTAAGGCGCCGCGTCAGGAATTGGCGCGGTGCCGCTCAACAGATTGTCTGCACTCCCGCGCGTTTCAATTCTGAAGAGGTCAACGCGCGGGAGTGTAGCGACCACAGGAAGGGTCGACAAGCTCCAGCAGCCAGGCCAGCACGAAGGCTCCCGCCAGAGCCGTGATCTGGCCCGGGCCGTCGTAGGGAGGGCTGATCTCCACCAGGTCGGCGCTGACCAGGTTGATCCCGCGCAGAGCCTTGAGCAGGCGCCGGGCCTGGGCGGTGGTGGGTCCGCCGGGAACCGGGGTGCCGGTGCCGGGTGCGTAGGCCGGGTCGAGAAAGTCTATGTCAAAGGTCAGATAGGCCGCGTGGTCTCCTACCCGCTCTCGGATGCGCTCGGCCGCGGCCAGCGGGCCGTGCTCGTCCAGCCAGTCGGCCTCCAGCACCAGGATGTCCGAGGGGGCCGAAGGCGGGGTGCGCCGGCCGACCAGCACGGATCGGGTCGGATCCACCCGCCCGGCCGCGATGGCCCGGTTGAGAAAGCTGCCGTGGTAGGGCTTGTGGAACGGATCGCCCAGGTCGTCATGGCTGTCGAGCTGGATCAGGGCCACCCCCTCCAGTCCGGCCAGCAAGGGCAGGGTCACGGTGTGGTCACCTCCCACCGCCAACAGCCGGGCCCCGCGTGATCGGATGGCCCGGGCATCCTCCTCGATGCGCCCCAGAGCCTGGTCCAGGTCGCCCGAGAAGTACCAGGTATCCCCGCAGTCCACCAGCTTGCGCTGTCGGAACCAGTGCCAGGGGAAAGCCTCGCTCATGCAGGCGTGCACCGACTGCTCGCGTACCGCTCGCGGCCCGAATCGCGCTCCCGGTCGGTTGCTGGTGCCCATGTCGAAGGGAACCCCCAGCAGGGCCACGTCCGCCCCGGTGCCATCCCCGGTCTTCTGGCGAAAAAATGTCAGCGGGCCGGCGAAAGGCTGGTTGCCGACCTCACGCATGAATTCGCGGCGGGCGAGCTCTTTGTCCACGGTCCTCCCTCACAATTAAAGATTCAGAGCACAAAACGGGATCGTCCCGAGCATTGACGGCGGTTGGGCCTGGGTGCGGCGCTTTACTCTGGGAATGTTTTCGAAACGCGGCCGACGAAGCTCAAGGTTGCAGAGTCTGTTTGAGAAAGCTCTTGAGGTCCCAGGTTGCCATGCCGGCATCAGCGGGATAGACGAAATTGGCGATCTTCCAGACCGAGCCGGTCTGGCGCAGCACCACCCGCACGCGCACCTTCTCGGGACCCGTGTCTCGGTAGTAGGCAATGGCTACCGGCACGTAGGCCAGACCGTCCTTCAAGGTCGCCTTGCCCACGGTGTAGCTCTGGGTGCCCATCTGGGAGTTGCTGAAGGGATCGAAGTCGAGCCAGGGCTCCTCGGTCCCGGGTTTGCCGTTGGCCAGTCGCACCAGCATCGAGGAGAGGTCGCTCTCCACGTTGTCTGCCTGCACCTGCATCAGGTGCTGCACCCAGGCTTGCGGGTGCTCCTCGACGGCAGCCATGTAGGCCTGGTAGAACGATCTGACGGTGGATTCCTGGGCCATCGCGCTGGAGACCAGAGCCAGCAGGAGGAGAGGCACAAGGAGCAGGCGATTCATCCCGGTCGATTCTCCCCCGCACCAGGGCGTCCTGCGCCCGGCTGCGAAGGGATTCCCCATGAGCAACCTTCTCGAGCTTCAGCCTCCCGATCTCTGGCAGCACTTCACTGCTTTGAACTCCGTCCCCCGTCCGTCCAAGCACGAGGCCCGGGTCATCCAGCACATGCAAGAATTCGCCCGCCAGCTGGGCCTGCCGGTCGAGACCGACGAAGCAGGCAACGTGCTCATAGGAAAGCCGGCCAGCCCGGGGCGGGAGAATCGGCCCACCGTGGCCCTGCAGAGCCATCTCGACATGGTTCACCAGAAGAACGAGGGCACCAGGTTCGACTTCGCCACCGAAGGCATCCGCATGCGCCGAGAGGGGGACTGGGTGCGGGCCGAGGGCACGACGCTGGGGGCCGACAATGGGATCGGGGTAGCGGCCATGATGGCCGTGCTGGCCTCACGCGACCTGGTGCACCCGCCCCTCGAGGCCCTCTTCACGATCGACGAGGAGACCGGCATGACCGGGGCCCGCGAGCTGCGCGGCGGCTGGTTGAAGGCCCACACCCTGCTCAATCTGGATACCGAGGATGACGATGAGCTCACCATCGGCTGCGCCGGGGGGCTGGACGTGGTGGGAAGCGGTCGTTACGCGGTCGAGCCGGTGCCGCAAGATCACGTCGTGCTGGGCCTGAAGCTCGATGGGCTCAAGGGTGGCCACTCCGGGATGGACATCCACCTGGGAAGGGGCAACGCCAACAAGCTGATGAACCGCTTTCTGCTCTCCTCCCAGGCCAGGGTGGCCTGGATCGACGCCGGCGGCCTGCGCAATGCCATCCCCCGCGAGGCCACCGCCGTCGTGGCCGTGGCTGACCGGGCCGCCTTCGAGGAGTCGGTGCGCGAGTATGCCGCCACCTTGACCAGGGAGTATGCCACGACCGATCCCGACCTTCGTTTCCGCCTCGTAGAAGACCAGGCCGATGGGGTCATGGAGCTCGACTTTCAAAGGCGACTGCTGCGCGTTCTGCAAGCCTTGCCCAACGGGGTCTACCGCATGAGCCCGGACATGCCTGGCCTGGTGCAGACCTCCAACAACCTGGCCCGGGTGCTGGTGAAAGACGGCCAGTACAGTCTCCAGTGTCTGACCCGCGGCTCGGTGCAGAGCGAGAAGCGCGACATGGCCGCTTCGGTGCAGGCCGCTCTCGAGCTTCTGGGGGCCGAGGTGGAGCTCTCCGGCGACTACCCGGGCTGGACCCCGCGCCCGGAGTCCTCCATCGTCAAGCTGATGAGCGGGCTCTACCGCGAGATGTTCGGGCAAGAGCCCCACGTGACCGCCTGCCACGCGGGCCTGGAGTGTGGCATCCTGGGTCAGAACTATCCTGACATGGAGATGATCTCGTTCGGGCCCAACATCCGCGGGGCTCACTCGCCCGACGAGTGCGTGCAGGTCAGCTCGGTGCAAAAGTTCTGGAGGTTCCTGGCAGCCACGCTGGAGCGACTGTAGTTTGCCTGCCGCTCCGGTCGTCGCTTTAAATTCAGCGACGACTGGTGAGCGCCGTGACCTGGTGAAGGTTCTGCCGAGCCTTCGGGCGCGCCTGGGTGTAACGATTTTTCAGCCCGCCCGGCTAGTCTCGTGACGCTGCTGACGCGCGGCCCCGGCGGCGCGGACCAGCTGGTCAAGACCGATCTCGTCACGGTGCAGGTTCCCGCTCCGGTGGCCGGGTTCTCGGCCGCACCCACGACCGGCGTGGCTGGGGAGGCTCCTCCTCCGGCCACGACCGGGCCCCCTGGCGGCCCTGGCTGACCTGGCTGCTGGGTCAGAGCGTCCCTGCCCGAACCTCGAGCAAGTTGCCCTTTCAGTCGGCCGATCTGAAGGCCCTGGCCGCCGGGCAGACCGAGCTGGCGGCGCATGTGGCCCACCAGGCCTGGACCGCCTGGCGCGAGCACGATGAGAGCCCCCGGCTCGAGGACGGCCGGTTCAGCCTGCGGGCCAGCCAGACCGAGGACGGGGCCTCCTTTCAGGCCGAGATCGTCGAGCTCGAGTCGGGTCAGCGCGTGCAACTGGCCCAGGACTTCTTCTCCACCAGCGCATCCTTCTATCTGGCTGCCGGCAAGCATTCGTTCCAGAACCGAGAGGATTTTCGCCAGCCCCTGGCTCCCGAGGAGGCTCCGGCTCTGCGCAATCTGCTGAGCTCAGCGAACGCTCTGATGACCCGGCGGGCCCTGGAGGTGGTGCGCGCCGGCTTGCGGGAGGGCGAGGACCTCGAGCAGGCCACGGCCTGCTACAGCCCGCTGATCGAGCGCCCCTGGCCGGCCGGGGTGCACGACGCCTGTGGACGGGTGGAGGCTCTTGTCCAACGCGGCGTGGAGCGCTCGACCGCTGTTCGGGTTTTGCTCGCGGCCGGCACCCCGGACAAGCTGGCCCAGCTCGGCGGCCTGGAGGATCAGGCCGCCTGCGCCGAGTTCGTGCGCGATCCCCTGCGCTGGGAGGCACGGCGTCTGGGCGAGAGCATGCAACCGGCCGGCGCCACCGTGCGCGAGTCCCCCGAGCTGGTGCAGCTCGGGGCGGTCAGCCTGCGCAAGCGAGAGGGCTGAGGATCGCCCGAATGGAATTCCTGCCAGCACGGATGATCCGCCCGACCAGCTTTATGTCCTCTCTTCCCCAGGCCTCGGCCCCCACGCGGCCGCTCGATTCGCCCGTCAGCGAGCCCGAGGAGTCCCTCCAGATCAGCGGGGAGGTGCCGCGCCCCAAGGGCCGCGCCGACAGCGCGACCGCGGTGGGGGCCACTCTGGCGGCGGCGGGCGGGCCGGTCATGCTCCCCCTGGCTCAGCGGCTGGGCGAGCTGCCCGTGACCTGGGTGCTCGAGCGCAAGTGGCGCCTTCCGTTCATGGCCCGCACCACCGAGATCACGGCCGAGAAGGCCGCTCACCATACCGACGATGGTCGGCTGAAAGTGAAGCTCAAGCCGGACCAGAGCCCGGTGCCGGTTCAGGGCGCCGAGCAGGTGCAAGCGCTCGAGGCCCTGCACGGCAAAGGCCAGGCCCCGGGCCTGGCCGGTCAGCTCAAAGCATTGCAGGAGCAGGGTCTGCGCTTTACCTGTGACGGCTTTCCGATCGAGGGCTACCTGGCCTACCAGCTCGCCGGCCAGGGCAAGGCGGTGGAAGTGCGCCAGGGCGAGCTCTTGCTCGGCTTCTGCGAGCGTGAAGGGCCACGCCCGGAGATCGAGCAGGCCCTGGCCAGAGCCGAGCAGCTCAAGAGCGACCCCCTGCTGGCCCTGAAGCACTGCAGCGGGCTCTTTCCCAAGGACAACCGGCGCGTCAGCCAGGAGTTGCAGCGCCTGGAGGCTCCCAGCTTCAAGGCGCTGGCGGTGGCCTTCGAGAACACCGGCGGCAGCACGCCGGAGGAGCGGATCGCCCGGATGACCAGCGTTTCCGAGCGGGTGAAGTCGGGCGAGCTGGCTCACCGGTTGGCCTTTCTGGGGCGCATCCAGCACCTGGGCAGCTCCACTCGCTCGGAGCGGTTGCAGAACGCTGCCTGCAAAGCTTACGACGCCCTGGTCGAGAAGGGGTGCCCGCCCGATGAGGCCCGCGAGCTGGTGGGCTCGGTGCGCGACATTGCTCTGCAAGCTTACGACCGCACTCCCGTGGACGGGCTCGAGCAACTGGCGACCCTGGCCGGCCAGCCGGTGGAGCACCTGGCGCTCTATCGCCAGCATGTGGACCGGATGGAGGCTCCCCAGCTCGCGAAGTATGTCCAGTTCCTGGCCGAGCCGCTGGGCCAGAGCACCTTCGCCGAGCGCAGCCAGGCCTTCGAGCCCCTGCGCCGCTCGGGCACGACGGCCTGGGACGCGGCCCGGCTTGCGGTTGAGCGAAACGGCTCCACCCCGGAGGCGTTCCAGGGCCTGGGCCAGCTGCTGGGAGCCCTGAAGGACCGCCAGGAGCCGCGCGACGCCTGCGACGCCTGGACCGCTCACCCCGACCGCCTGCAGGACCTGTGTCGCCTGCTGCAGTCCGGGGCTCCCGGCCAGCACGTGGGCCAACTGGTGGCGCTGACTTCCTCCGATTGTGGCCTGCAGCTGCTGGAGAAGCTGGGCTCGCGGGCCAGCGCCAGGAACGGCCTGGCTTTCCTGGAGGCGATCGAGCGCCACGGCGAGCAGGAGCTGCCCGCCCTCAAAAGCCTGATCGAGGCCGCCCCCACGCGTCCCGAAGCCGACCTGGCCGCCCTGGGAGCCTACGCCCGCGACCACCTGGGCGGGCGTCCGACCTCTTCCGAGGTCATGGGGGCGCTCCTGAAGCGTCGCATCCCCGTATCCGAGGCGGGCGAGGTGTTGGAGGCCCTGGAGGGATGGTCGTGTGAGCTCCCCCTGTCGCAACGCCTCAAGGCCTTTGTGGACGTGTGCGAGGCTTCGCGTTACTACGACGAGAGTGGCGATGTGGCTGGCGCCCGCGCTCCTCTGGCCCGGGCCCTGGGCGCTCTGGTGAGCCACGGGGCCAGCCCGGAGGAGGCAGTGGCCGACCTCGGCCGGCTCTGGCGCTCGCCCAACCGCGAGTGGACGGCCGGCCTGGAGCTGGTCAGCCAGCGCCTGGGGCCCGACCGGGCCGGCTGCAAGCTGCTGCTCGACCTGCTGGGCCAGCGCCAGGACCTGGCCGCGGCCACCCGGGCGCTCGACCGCCTGGACCAGCCCATCGGCACGACCACCCGGGAGGAGCGGCTGCAGGCTTTCCGTGACCTGGGCCTGGAGGGAGCCTCGCCCGCTCATTCCAGCGCCCTGATGGCCTCGCTGCGCCGGGAGGTGGACGCGGGCACCTCCTTCGCCGAGGCAGTGATCTTCTTCAAGACCCTGCCCCGCGGCTCGGGGGAGGCGGCTGAATTCCTCGGGCGCCACGCCGGCGACCGCGCCGCCCAGGAGCTGCTGGTGGGGCTCCTCCAGGACGGTCTGGCCGAGAAGCCGGCCGTGACGGCGGTCGACCGGTTGGCCGGCAAGAACGGTCTGGCCGGGGCTCGCTCTGCCCTGGCCGGCCTGGGGAAGGCTCGCGAGCTTCCCCTGCCGGCGGTCGAGCTGCTCGCGGGCGCGATCGAGGACGGCTCGAGCGAGAAGCTGGCCAGCCTTTCTCACCTCAGCCAGAGGATGGGTCGAACGGGCAGGCTGACCCAGACGGCGGCCGAGCTCTTCGCCGCCAGGGCGGTGGGCGATCCGGCCCTGGGAGAGGTGCTGGCCGGTCTGCTCGAGGCCAGGGTGCAAGAGCGCGACCTGAATGACCTGTTCGAGGCCGTGGCCCGACCGCTGGAGCGGGAGGACCCACAGGGCTACTCCTACACCAGGGGGTTCAGCGGCAAGCTGCAGCTCGGCCTTTACGAGACCCTGGCCGCCCAGCTGCGCGCCGGTGTGCCCCTGCTCGAGGCCGGGGAGGTCACCAAACGACTCGCTGGCGTCCAGAGCAGCGATTACGGGGCCATCTATGAGGATTTTGCCACCCGGGTGGCCGACAGACCCGCAGAGGAGCGCAAGCTGTTTCTCGACCTGACCGATGGCCGGGTGGACAAAGGGGTGCTGTTCTCGCTGTGGGACCTGGCGCGTCTGCCCCTCGGGGCGACCAGCCTGACCGAGCGGGTGGGCGCTCTGAGCGAGTTGCGAAGGCTGTCCAACTCGCAAGAGGTGCAGCGGGCCATGCTGACCATGCTGCGTGCCGAGGTGGAGCAGGGCCGTGACCTGGCTGGGAGTGTGGCGCTGGTGAAGGCTTTGCACGAGTCGGCTAAATGGTCGGCGGGCGATCAGATCGTCCACGCCTTCGACTTTGCCGCCTCCCTCTCGGCTCAGCCCGAGGCTCGGGAAGCGTTCCAGGATCAGCTGCGCCACCGCGTTCTGCCCAAAGTGGCCAGCCAGAGCCTGGAGCGGGCTCGCGAGCAGGGAGATCTGGCCCAGCTCGAGGCCCTGCGCGGGCTCGGTCGGGCCGGTTCGAAGCTAACCCCACAGGTGGCCGAGCACCTGCACCGGGCTCTGGAACAAAAACTCAGGGGCGGAGCCGACCGCACCCTGGCCATGGCCACGCTGGGCCGCCTGGCCGAGACTGCCGGAGGGAAGGGGCTACCCCTGGCCGAGGTCGAGACTGCCACCGCTCACTGGAGCGCCGAGCTCTGTGAGAGCTCCGCCAGCTGTGAGGTCTTCTGCAAGCTGCTCGAGCAGCCCATCATCGGTGCGGCTGAGGCCGTCTCGCTCGAGCAGGCCCTGCGGCCCGGACCGGGCGAGCAGGCGGCTCGGCTGGCCTGCCTGGAGCAGTTGCAGGCCTTCGAGACCGAGTACAGCTACTACGACGACAGGCGTCGCCCCATGCTCGAGCCAGCCGGTCGCCAGAGCCTGGTGAGCGCCCTGCAGGCGCTGCTCAAGGAGGGTGTCCCTGCCGAGCAGGCCGTCAAGGAGCTGGCCGACAGTCGCTCGGGCCTCAAGCGCGAGGCCCAGATCCTCGCCTGGGGCTCGCTCGCGCGGCTGGCCGATCAGCCTCGCCCTCGCGAGGTCTATCGCGAGCTGCTGGCTCAGCACAAGGACCCCGAGCTGTGCGATCGCATCCTCGAGCGCCTTCAACTCCACGGCCTGGAGGAGCGCCTGCAGGCTTACACCGATCTGGGCCTGCTCAAGCAGCATGAG
>QWHO01000328.1 GCA_021404945.1 bacterium CPR1 | reverse complement strand
TTCTTGCACTTCCAGGCCATCGCCAGAGCCACCAGGCTGCCCATCATGCTCTACAACATCCCCGGCCGCACCGGCATCGAGCTCTTGCCCGAGACCCTGGCCCGGCTGGGCGAGATCCCCTCCATCCAGGCCGTCAAGCAGTCCCTGCCCAGCCTGGACCCCATCAACGAGCTGGCCATCCGCTCCGACCTGGCCCAGTACAGTGGCGACGATGGCAACACCCTGCCCATCCTGGCCCTGGGCGGGGTGGGCGTGGTGAGCGTGGCCGGCCACGTGGCCGCCGGGCCGATCAAGCGCCAGATCGAGGCCTTCCTGGCTGGCCAGGTGGGCGAGGCGGCCCGCCTGCAACGCCAGCTCTATCCGCTGTTCACGGGTCTTTTCAAGACCAGCAACCCCATCCTGGTCAAAGCCGCCCTCAAGAAGCTGGGCTTCCCCGTGGGAGGCCTGCGGCCCCCGCTGATCGAGGCCACTCCCGAGCAGGAGCAGGCCCTGGACAAAGTGCTGGCCGTCACCACCGCCGCTTGAGCGCCATCCAGGTCGGACCTCTCCGCGAGCCCTGGGAGAGCCGTCTGCTAGTCCCCGGGGACAAGTCCATCTCCCATCGGGCCCTGATGCTGGCGGCCATGAGCGACGGGCCGTGCCGCCTGAGCGACCTCTCGCAGGGCAAGGACGCGGAGAGCACCCTGCGCTGCCTCAAGCTGATGGGGGTCAGCGCGCGTCGCGACCGGGCGGACCTGCTCCTGAGCGGCTGGGGCAATCGCTGGCAGGAGCCCGACCGGGTGCTCGACTGCGGCAACTCGGGCACCAGTATGCGCCTGCTCACGGGCATCCTGGCCGGCTGTCCCGGTCTTTGCGTGCTGAGCGGCGATGCTTCGCTGCGCAAGCGTCCCATGGGGCGCGTGCTGGAGCCTCTGCTCGAGATGGGGGCCCGGGTTCGGGGGCGCCAGGGCAATCGCCTCGCTCCCCTGGTGGTGGAGGGCACCGAGCTGCAGGGCATCTATCACCAGCTCAAAGTGGCCAGCGCCCAGGTCAAGTCATGCATCCTGCTGGCCGGCCTCAAGGCGGGCGGCACCACCGTGCTGGAAGAGCCTCAGCAGAGCCGCGACCACACCGAGCGCATGCTCAGCCACCTGGGCGTGCGCATCACCCGTGACGAGAATCGCCTCCACCTGAGCCCCGCCGAGAGAATCCCCGCCTTCGACTGCCGGGTTCCCGGCGACGTCTCCTCGGCCGCTTTCCTGGTCACGGCCGCGCTCATCAGCCCCGGGTCCCGGGTGATCATCGACGAGGTGGGGCTCAATCCTACCCGCACCGCCTACCTGGACCTGCTGCGCCAGATGGGGGCCCGCATCACCACCCGGGTGACCCGCACCGAGCTGGGCGAGCCGGTGGGCAGCATCGAGGCGCTGGGCTCGGAGCTGGTCGGCATCAATGTGCCCGAGTCGGAGATTCCCGGGGCTATCGACGAGCTGCCCATCCTGGCCGTGGCCGCCAGCCAGGCGAAAGGGACCACGCTGGTGCGCGGGGCCTCCGAGCTGCGCGTCAAGGAGTCGGATCGCATTCACTCCACCGTGACCGAGCTTCGCAAGCTCGGAGCCGAGGTGGACGAGCTCGAGGACGGCTTTGCGGTGCACGGCCCAACCCCCCTCAAGGGAGCCGCGGTGGAGTGCCACCACGACCATCGCCTGGAGATGAGCCTGGCCGTGGCCGGCCTGGTGGCCCGGGGCAAGACCCGCATCCAGGGCACGGGCTGGGCGGCCATCTCGTTCCCGAGCTTCTGGCAGAGCTTCCCGGGTCCCTGGCAAGAGCTTTGACCCGCAGCGTCTGGCTGCTGGGCCGCCCGGTGGCCCACTCGCTCTCGCCCGCCATGCACAAAGCCGCCTACGCGGCGCTCAAGGAGGACCTGGTCTACCTGGCCGCCGAGGTGGGACCGGAGGATCTGCCCACGGTGCTCGATGGCCTGCTGAAGCTGCAGGCGGTGGGGATCAACCTGACCATCCCCCTCAAGCAGGCCGTGCTGCCCCTGCTCAAACGACTGGATCAGCGTGCCCGAGAGCTGGGAGCGGTCAACTGCCTGCGGCCCTGCGAAGGGGGCTGGGAAGGGACCAACACCGACGCCGACGGCTGGCTCGACAGCTGGCGCGAGGAGGTGGGCCAGCCCCTGGAGGGGCGCCGGGCCATCGTGCTGGGCTGGGGCGGGGCGGCCCGGGCGGTCGGCACCCTGCTGCAAGAGCAGGGCGCTCGCCTGCAGGTGTTGCTTCGCGATCCTACCCGGCTGAAGGACTCGGCCTCCTTGCGCGAGCTGGCAACCTGTCTCGAGCCCGGGGCGGTGGTGCTCAACGCCACCCCGGTGGGCACTCAGAGCGACGAGAGCCCCGTGGTCTGGCCGGAAAGGGTGCCCGAGAACGTGGTGGCCTGCGATCTGGTCTATAACCCCGAGAGGACGCGCTTCCTGCTCGAGGCGCGCCAGAGAGGCTGCGCCACTCTGGGCGGGTTGGGAATGCTGGTGCACCAGGCCCGGCGGGCCATCGAGTGGTGGACCGGCCGGCCGGTCCAATGCGCTCAGGAGATGCGCCAAGCGGCTCTTACGGCGGCCAGAGCCAGGGAATGAGGAGCGAGGCGGCTACCCAGAAGAGCAGGTTGAGCGGGGTGCCCACCAGCACGAAGTCGTGCGCTCGGTACTGGCCGGGGCCGTAGATCATCGTGTTGGTCTGGTAGCCCACCGGGGTCATGAACGAGGCCGAGCAGGCGAAGGTCACCGCGATCAGAAATCCGCGGGGGTCGGCGCCCAGCGCGGCCGCCGAGGAGAGGGCGATGGGAGTCATGAGGGCAGCAGCGGCGCTGTTGGAGATCATCTCAGTGAGGCAGGCCGTGGCGAAGTAGATGCCGCTGATCAAGACCACCGGCCCATAAGGCCCGAGCTTGCTGACGATGCCATGGGCCAGGGCCTCGGCCAGCCCGGTCTTCTCCATAGAGGTTCCCAGAGACAGGCATCCGGCGATCAGCATGATGATCTTCCAGTCCAGAGCCCGGTAGGCAGACTCCAGGCCCATGCAGCGCAGCAAGACCATGAGGATCGCTCCCACCACCACCCCGATCTCGATGGCCAGGAGGTTGAAGGCGCTCAGCGCCACCACCCCTGCAAAGATGGCCATGGCGGTCAGCATCTTGGCGCGGTCGGGACGGTCGACGGCCGATTCGCTCACCACCACGAAGGCCCGATTCTGCTTGAGCGCGCCGAGTCGATGGCCGGCCACCTCGATCAGCAGCACGTCTCCGGCCTCCAGGCGCACCGAGCCGAGCTTTTCGTGCTGCACTTCGCTCTCGCCCCGGTGCCGGACGGCGATGGCGGTGGCTCCGAAGCGGTTGCGGAAGTTATAAGACTTGAGCGACTCTCCCACCAGCACCGAGGTGGGGGGAATGACCGCCTCGACCAGGGCGGCCTGGCTGCGCTGCAGGTCGTAGTCGTGCACCTTGAGATCGGTCTTGAGGCGAATCTGCCCGCCCTGTTGCAGCTCGCGCAGGGAGTCCATGTTGCAGCGCACCATCAGCAAGTCGTTGCCGTGCAACACCGTGTCGGGGGAGGGGACGGCCAGCACCTCGCCGCCACGGGTGATGCTCACCACGTCGATATCCAGCTCGTGCAGGAGGGGGGCCTGAGCCAGTGCCTGGCCCACGCTGGGGCTGCCCGGGAGCAAAACGGCTTCGGTCAGGTATTCTCCCATCCCGAAGGCTCGCGTCAGCTCGCCGGCCCGTCGGCGCTCGGGGATCAGCCGCGTTCCCAGGAACAGCATGTAGAGCGTGCCTGCCACCAGCGTCAGCAATCCGAAAGGAGTGAACTCGAACATGCCCAGCGGGGGCAATCCGTGGCTCACCCCGATGGAATTCACCACCAGGTTGGGGGAAGTGCCGATCAACGTGCACGTGCCCCCGAAGATGGCTGCAAACGAGAGAGGCATCAGCAGTTTGGAAGGGCTGATCCGGGTGATGCGCGAGAGAGCGATGCAGACCGGGATGAACACGGCCACGCAGGCGGTATTGTTGATGAAGCCCGAGACGGCGCTGACGGTGAGCATCATGACCGCCAGCCCCAGGTGGAAGTTGCGCCGCATGAGCGGAGCGAGCATCTGGGGAATGCGGCTCACGGCCCCGGTAGCCGCCAGGCCCGAGCTGAGCACGAGCATGCCGGCCACCGCGATGGTGGCCGGGTCGCTGAACCCCGCCAGGCCCTCGCGGGGGGTCAGGATACCCGCCAGCACAAGGCTGCTCATGATGAGGAGCGCCACCATGTCCACCGGCACACGCTCGGTGGCAAACAAGATGATGGCCGCCACCACCAGACAGAGCACAGCGATCGCTTCGAAACCCAAGAGTCCTCCTGTCAGGAAAGCTCGATGTAGCGGTTGCTCAGCTCGTCGAGGATCTTATGGCGGGCGTTCAACAACTCGTGGATCTTGCGCGCCGCCGTCATAGGGGTGAGGTGGGTGGTGTTGATGCGGATCTTGACCTGATCGTAGATTCGCTTTCGCTCCTGCATCAAGAGCTCGACTCGATCGCGCAGCTCGCCCCGCAGCATGGGGCGCTTGTCGGTGCGCTCGAGCCGTCCCACCAGGTCTTCCTGTCCGGTGTGGAGGCAGATCAACAACCCGTTTTGCTGGAACAACTTGAAGGTGTCGGGGTCGACGATGGTGCCGCCCCCGGTGGCGATCACCCGGTTGGTCAGGTCGGCCACCTCGCGAGCCAGCTCTTTTTCATGCTGGCGGAAAAACTCTTCCCCATGGGTGTCGAAGATCTCGTTGACCGTCATGCCCAGGCGCCGCTCGAGCTCGAGATCGATATCCAGGAACTTGCGCCCGGTGACCTTGGCCAGCTCACGCCCGATGGTGGTCTTGCCCGTGCCCATGAAGCCCACCAGATAGATATTTCGCCGTTTCACGCCAGAAAGCTTCGCCTCACGAGGGGCCCGCTCCCCTCTCCACGAAGGCCCCATCGCCGTGCACCCTTACCTGGTCGAGCCGGGCTTGCTGGCCCGGGTTCCTCAGCTGCTTCGCGAGCAGGGTTTCGAGCGAGCCGTCCTGATCACCGATCAAGACGTCTATCGAGCCCAGTTCGGCGCCTTCAAGGACGGCTTCGAGCGACTCGACGTGGTGGGCATCGAGGCGGGCGAATCCCAGAAGACTCTGGACAACGCCCAGTGGATGTACGGCTGCCTGGCTCGCCTGGAGGTCGACCGTCAGACCCCCGTCCTGGTCTTCGGGGGCGGCGTCATCGGCGATCTGGGTGGCTTCGTGGCCGCCACCTACCTGCGCGGACTGCCCCTCTTCGGCATCCCCACCAGCCTGCTGGCCATGGTGGACAGCTCCATCGGCGGCAAGGTGGGTGTGGACCTGCCTCAGGGCAAGAACCTGGTGGGCGCCTTCTATCCTCCCCGGGCGGTGTGGGTCGATCCCGAAGTGCTCTCGACCCTCCCCGAGAAAGAGGGCTCTAACGGCATGGCCGAGGTCATCAAGCACGGTCTGATCGCCTCGAGCGAGCTCTTCGAGCTGTGCCGCCAGCTGCCGCCCTTCCCCGAATGGAGCCTGGAGCAGCGCACCGAGCTGGTGCGAAGAGCTGCGCAGGTCAAGCTGGAGATCGTGGCCCGCGACCCCAGGGAGCTGGGCGAGAGAGCCTTCCTCAACCTGGGCCACACCCTCGGCCACGCCCTGGAGACGGCCGGCGACTACACCCGGCTGAGCCACGGCCAGGCCGTGGCGCTGGGCATGCTGGCGGCCCACGAGCTGGCTCGACGCCAGAAATTGCTCGACAAGCCCCTGCCTCTCAAGCAGACGCTGGAGCGCCACGGCCTGCCCACGAAGCTGGAGAAGGGCTTTGAATGGACCCGGGTAGAGGCGGCCCTCGCGCAGGACAAGAAGCGGCTCAACGGCAAGCTGCGCTTCGTGCTGCCCGTGCGTCCGGGCCTGGTCGAGCTGGTCAGCGGGGTGCCGCTGGAGCAGGTGCGGGAGGTCTTTGAAAAGCTGTGCGCGTCCTGATCTTGAACGGTCCCAATCTGAACCTGCTGGGCAAGCGAGAGCCCGTGGTCTACGGAGACACCACCTACGCCGAGCTCGAGCAGCTTTGCCATCGCTGGGGAGGCGAGTTGGGCCTGGAAGTAGAGCTCTACCAGTCCAACCACGAGGGAGCCCTGCTTGACAGGCTTCACCAGACCGAGGCTGACTTCGTGGTGCTCAATCCCGGCGCCCTGACCCACACCTCGGTGGCTCTGCGCGACGCCGTGGCCGGGGTGGGGCTGCCCACCATCGAGGTCCACCTGAGCAACATCTACGCTCGCGAGGAGTGGCGCCGGCGCTCTCTGTTGAGCGAGGTCTGCCGGGGGGTCATCAGCGGGCTGGGCGTTCAGGGCTATCGGCTGGCTCTGAGCGCCGGCAAGGAGCTTTTCCCAGGAGGCTAAGCCATCCGGGCCGAAGTTTCCCCGGTCATGAGACGCCTTGTTTGCATGCTGGGGCTGCTGGTTCTGCCGGCTCTCTGCCAGCCCGCCGCGGTGGCCGGGGTGGTGGTCAATGGCAGCACGCTTCGTCCGGGCGCACCCATGCCCCTGGTCATCGGAGTGATGGGGCCGCCTGACTTCGTGCGGGCCATGCGCGGCCAGCGCCAGGAAGACGACTACGTCATGTTCACCTATCCCAACCATGGCGTCTCGTTCGACATCAACTCCAGCACCAACAAAGTGCAGGGCATCCTGGTGGAGGGCTCCTCGGCCCGGCTGGAGGGGGTGCCCTTCCGCATCGGCGACAACCAGCTCAGCGTCACCTCGAGCTGGGGACGACCCGAGCGCACCGAGGTGGGCATGCTGGTCTACTGGCGTCGGGGCGTCTACCTGGGACTGGACGACTCGGGAAGGATCCTGCGCGTCTTCTTGACCGAGCCCGGCCAGTTCCAGGAGGCCGGGCAGGGCTGAGCGCGATGATGGGCTTCCTGAACTTCTTGAAGCCCCCCGCCATGACATCCCACGATGCCGTGGCCTGGCTGCGCCGCCAGCTGCCCCGAGGGACGCGGGTGGGCCACCTGGGCACCCTGGACCCGCCCGCCACCGGCGTTCTGCCGCTGGCGGTGGGAGCGGCCACCCGCTGGATCCAGTTTCTGCCGCCGGCTCGCAAGAGCTATCGGGCCGAGCTCACCTTTGGCCTGGAGTCGGATACCCTGGACACGGCCGGCACCATTCTGGCCCGGCGACCCGCCCCTCGGACCGATCTCGAGCCCCTCCTGCAGCGGATGCGCGGCCCGCAGATGCAGGTGCCTCCCGTGGTCAGCGCCCTGCGGGTGGAGGGCAGGCGCAGCTACGAGCGGGCGCGGGCCGGCGAGAGCGTGGAGCATGAGGCGCGGGCGGTGGAGATCTATCGCCTCGAGTTG
>QWHO01000327.1 GCA_021404945.1 bacterium CPR1 | reverse complement strand
CGGCGGATCGCCTGGGGCAAGGCGGGCATTCTGGTCTCGAACTTCCTCAATACCAGAAGTCATCCCCGGCTGGCCTGGCTGGGAAGCGACCTGAAGGTGCGCGTGCTGGTTGGAGAGCGCCCTCCTTATGAAGGCGAAGAGATCGTCGCGGTAGCTCTGCGATCGACGCAAGGGAACATGTCCGACACGTTCGGTTACCACGCCGTGGCCGCCAGTCTCAAGGCCAGTCTGTTCGCGGTCTGTCAGGGCGAGCAGTGCGAGCTCTGGGATGAGGCGCAACTGAGCCAGAAGCTGGCCGGCAAGTCCCTTTGTCTGAGCGCCCTGGCACTGAGTCCCGACCGCCGACTGCTGGCGGTGGGAGGCTACGGTGCCGTGGTCATCTGGGATCTGGAGCGGGGCAAGCCGGTCTATCGCTTCGGCCAGCTCGGAGGCCAGGAGGTGCTCAGCCTGGCCTTCTCGGCCGATGGCCGGATGCTGGCGGCCGGCGAGTCCAACAGGTTTGGGACCGTGCGGCTCAGAGTATGGGAGTTGGCGGGCCAGAACCTGGTGCTGGAGAATTCGAAGACGGCTCCTCCCGCCTTTACCAGGCAGGCCGACGGGACGATCAGCGGGCGCAGAACCGATACCGGCTATCTCAGCCTGGCCTTCAGTCCCGATGGCCGCTGGCTGGCGGCGGGCGAGGTCGTGGGACGCCTGACGCTGATCGCCCTGCCGGGGGGGCAGACCCGGGTACTGAAAGCCGAGCAAGAGGACACCTGGCGAAGCGCCGTGGCGGGTCTTGCCTTCTCGAGCGATGGGCGGCATCTGGCCTCTGCCACCAATGGAGGAGAAGTGCTCGAGTGGGAGGTCGCCTCGGGCAGGCCCCGCACCCTGATGCCTCAGACCGACAAGATGGGCCGGAGCAGCCTGGCCTTTGCCCGAGATGGCACGCTGGTGACCAAAACTCGCAAGCAGGGGCTGGTCGTCTGGAAGCCCGGGGCTGCCCCCAGAGTGGTGGACCCTGAGGACAATCCCGCCGTGCTCTGCTCGGTCGACTCGGGGACCGCTTTGCTGGCACAAGATCAGATGATCGAGCAGCGGGACCTGACGACCGGCAAGAGGCTCTTCTCCCTCACCCCTCCCTTTCCGACGGCTCGGGTCTTCCTGCGCGAAGGGGTGCTCATCGCTCCCGACTCCCAATCCTCGGTGGGCTTCTGGAAGGTGCCCGAAGGAAAGTTGCTGGCCTCGGCCATCATGCTCGAGGAGGGGGCTCAGTGGCTGGTGGCCGCACCGGACGGGTTGTTCGACGGCTCTTCCGCGGCCTTCCCCCAGATCCAGTGGCGGCTCGGAGGACAGCTCTACGCCCTGGACCAGTTCTACAACGAATATTTCGCGCCCGGGCTGTTGGCCCGCCTGCTCCAGCCGGGGCCAGGTCCCCGGCCCGCTCAGGCACTGAGCAGCCTGAAGGTGGCCCCTCCCGAGCTGACCATCCTCAAGCCCCGGGCCGGCGACTCGTTGAGCGAGGCCAGCGTGACCGTGGAGGTCAAGCTCGAGGATCGGGGCGGCGGAGTCTCGCAGGTGCGTCTTTTCCAGAACGGCCATCGCGTGCCGGACGAGCGCATCCAGGTGGAGGGTGGTGCAGCCCGAGCCCGGGTCGACCTCGAGGGAGGCGTGAACACTCTGCGGGCCACGGCCTTCGACCGGGAGGGCAAGGTGGAGAGCCGGGGGGATACCGTGCGAATCACCTGCCTGGCCCAGGGCGCCAAGCCCCGGCTGCACGTGCTGGCGGTGGGGGTCAGCCGCTACCAGGACAGCGCGCTCAACTTGAGGTCGGCCCGCGCGGACGCCGAATCCATCGCGCGGGCCTTCAAGCCGGGCGGCCTGTTCGAAGAGGTGAAGGTGGCCCTGCTGGTGGATGAGCAGGCCAGCGCGGCCGGAGTTCGTAAGGCCCTGGAGGAGCTGAAGGCGGGAGCGGCTCCCCAGGACACGCTGCTTGTCTTCCTGGCCGGCCACGGCCAGGTGCTGGGGCAGACCTTCTACTTCGTTCCTCACGAGGGGAAGCCGGCCACACCCGAGCAAATCCAGGGCAGCTGTCTCTCCTCGGTCGAGCTGGCCCAATCGCTGACCCGGGTGAGCGCCACGCGCCAGTTCGTGGTGCTCGACTGCTGTCACTCGGGGGCGGCGGCCTCCAGCATGAACCGGGCTTTCTCGGCCGGACTGGTGCGAGCCCAGCAGGACCTGGCCCGCCAGAGCGGGGTATTCCTGGTGGCGGCGGCCTCGTCGGATCAGGCGGCGCTGGAGGCCGGCAAGCTGGAGCACGGCCTGCTGACGTACTCAGTGCTGAGCGGTCTGGGTGACGACAAGCCCCCGGGAGCGCCGGTGAACTCACGCGGCCTGGTGACCGTGAACGGGCTGCTCTTGTTTGTGTCGGGCGAGGTGCCCCGGCTGGCCGAGGAATACTTCGGCCAGCCGCAAGATGTGGTGCAATACAGCAGCGGGCAAGATTTCCCGCTGCGGCGAGTACGCTAAGGAGGCTCACGATGCAAGTTCCGGTGGAAACGGTTCGAGTTCCGCTCAAGGCGGTGCCCATGTTTTCGGCCCTCAGCCTGGATCAGTTGACCGAAGTGGCCCGTCACTCCAAGATCAAAAAGCTCCACGCGGGAGAGCGCCTGCTCACTCAGGGCGAGACCGGTTCGGAATTCTACGTGGTCCTGGCTGGCTCGCTCAGCCTGACGGTGGACGGCAAGACCCTCTCCACCCTCAAGCCGGGCGACCACCTGGGAGAGATGGCCCTGCTCGAGGATATCCCCCGCCAGGCCACGGCCGACGCGCTCGAGCCCAGCGAGCTGTTGGCCCTGGACCGCCATGCTCTGCTTGAGCTGCTGCAGAGCTCGGACTTCTCGCTGGGCCTGCTGCGCGGCATGGCCCGGCGCCTGCGCGAGTTCGGCGAGAAGGCGGCCCGCTGACGCTTTGGGCTGCCTGACCAAGAAGCTGGTCTCGCTCGACCTGATCAAGCCCCCTCGTTTTGTGGCCGAGAACGTCCATTACGAGACGCTCATGGGCAGCCAGGCCTACGGCGTCTCGCGGGACAACTCCGACTGCGACGTTTACGGGTTCTGCATCCCTCCTCGCGACGTGGTCTTTCCCCACCTGGCCGGGGTGGTGCCGGGCTGGGACAAGAACGTGCCCACCTTCAACGACTTTCAGCAACACCACATCGACCTGCCTGCAGAGCGCAAGTCCTACGACCTCACCATCTACTCCATCGTGCGATACTTTCGCCTGTGCGCCGACGGCAACCCCAACATGGTGGACAGCCTGTTCACGCCCGCTCACTGCATCTTGTTCATGACCTCCGTGGGCCAGCGGGTGCGCGAGCAGCGCAAGCTCTTTCTGAGCAAGAGGTGCTGGCATACCTTCAAGGGCTATGCCTTTGCCCAGTTGTCCAAGATCCGCACCCGCGTCGATCCCAGGAGCCATGCTCGCCAGAAGTCGATCGCCGAGCACGGCTACGATGTAAAATACGCCTACCACCTGGTGCGGCTGCTCAACGAGGTGGAGCAGATCCTTCTCGAAGGCGACCTCGACTTGCTGCGCGGCAACGACCAGCTCAAGGCCATCCGCAAGGGCGACTGGCCCCTGGAGGCGGTCTTTGCCCACTTTGACGAACGCATCAAGACGCTGGAGAAAATCTATCCCGACTCCAACGCCGTGCCTCACAGCCCTCCCGAGGAGGCGCTCAAGGAGCTCTTGCTCGAATGCCTCGAGCATCACTACGGCTCGCTTGCGAAAGTGGTGGAGCGGCCCAACCGGGAGAAGGTCATGTTGGAGAAGATCCGCCAGGTGCTCGACGGGGAGCTTTAGGCCCCGGTTTTGACGGCCACGCCCTGGAGCTTCTGCGCGACGGTGGCGATGGCGCCGCCCAGCGGTTGCCTGGCCTGGTAGCCATCCGCGCGCCAGCGCTTGAGGTCTCTGAGGGGCACGGACAGCTTGATCTGGCCGGTGGCGCTCTTCAGCGTGGCCCGTTCGCTCACAATGCGGACGACCGTGGCCGGCTCGGGGAAGAAAGGGTCCGCCGTCAGAGCGGGGGTCTATCTTGCCACGAAGGCGCGCGCCTTGAACGCTTCAGGAATGGGCGCGCTGCCGTTTAACCCCGGCGCGTTGACGTGTAGGTCGGGCAGGCTCGTCCGTCGAAATCTGTCGGGATGGCTCGTTCCAAGAAAGGCCTGGGCGGATTTCGTCCCGAGAGTTTTGCTCCCCGCGAGCGCCGCTCCGAGGAATCGCCGCCACCGCCACCCCCCTCGCGTACGGTCGACCCCGCCCTGATTGGCGCCGCTGCTCAGGTGATCGGCTGGGGCCTGGGCCAATGGAGGGAATCCGCCCGCCAGTCCCGCGAGCTCGAGGCCGGGCTGTTGCGTCTGGCCCAGGAGCGCCTCGGCATTCTGACCGTCAACGATGCCGTGCGCGAGCTCGGGGCACCCCGGGCCGGCATCGAGAAGCAGCTCGCCGGTCTGACCCACCGGGGCTGTTGTCGTCACGGGGTCTCGCGCAGTGGTCAGGAGATCTTTGTCTTCGACGAGTTCCTGCCCAGGCTTTACGCCTGTCACCATTGCGACGGCGAATGGGCCGAGGAGCGGCCCAGTTGCCCCGGTTGCGGCGCTCCCCTTTATGAACGGGTTTGCTCTCCTCCCCTGCGCTAAGGCACTTTCAGCAAGCGGCGACGCTTGATGGGGAGAGCTGGTGGCGGGCGGCTCCGCCCCGCTACGCCGGAATGAGCGCGTAGCGCCAGCGACCGTTCACGCGTTCCCAGATAGCCCAGCTGCCAGAGTAGAGGTCGCGGTAAGGCACCCAGCTCTGGCATCATAGCGCTCCTGGGAGGCGGAGCGCGAGTTCCTTGACCGGCTTCCGTAGTTCTGTATAGAATGTATTCATGTCTCAGCTCAATATCAACATGTCTCCCCAGTTCGAAGCGGACCTGACCAGTTTCATGCGTCTGCGCGGATTTCGCAGCAAGTCAGAGGCCGTCCGGGTGGCCATTCGCGAGGGTCTGGAGCGAAGCTCTCCCCCTCCGGCGGGCGGGTCCTTTCGCAGCTGGTTGGGTCTGGCCGGTCCCCCCGATTCTCAAACCCCGCAATCCCCACTCACCGAGGATGAGCTGTGGTCATCGACACGTCGCTGATCCTGTCGATCTGGTTTGAGGAAGCGTCCGGAGCCTGGGCGGCCGACCTGCTCGACCACCACGCGGCGAACCTGTGGATGAGCACGGTGAATCTTACCGAGTGCTTGATCCTGGCCCGGAATCGCAGGCCGAGCTCCTGGCAGCAGTTGGAGACGGCTCTCTTGTCGAGCGGGATCTCATTTGTGCCACCGGACGTGCAACAAGCTCGCCATGCCGCCGAAGCCAGGGTCCGTTTCCCCTTGAACCTGGGAGACTGCTTTGCTTACGCCCTGGCACGCCATCTCAACGATGCCGTTGCCACCTGCGACCGGGATTTTCGTCATCTCGACATCCCTGTTCATCACCCCTGATGGGTTTGATTATTGTGTTGAGCGTTACGTGCTGAAGGTTTTGCCTATCCTTCGGGGGCGCCTCCATACAAGTCTGTCGGCGCAGGTTACTGAAAAACCTTCAGCACTTCACTTTAGCTCAGGTCGAGCGACGCGGTCAGCAGGCCCGGCTCGAACCTCAGTGACTCCACCGACACGTGCAGTGGATCGACCCACTTCTGGCGCGAGAGCCATTCGTTCAGTCGCCGCAGTGAGACGCCGATGCGACCGGCTTTCTTGCCCTGAAAACTGACCTGCTCCACGCTCAGCGTGTCCGACGGGAGGCCGGCTGCCACTAGGCGCGGACCGGCCTGCTTGAGCACCTGGTCGGAGATGACCCCCCAGAGCATCTTGGTGAGCTGCCCCATCAGATTGCCGGTGATGTTGCCCCGGATCTGGTCGAAAGGCAGGTAGAGCACCAACTCGCTGCTTTCCACGGTGGGCACGGCCACCAGCGAGGCGGCGCCGATGGGCAGCTTGCGGTGCAGCACGAAGCAACCGTCCTGGTAGCTCGCGGAGAGGTCCTGCACCCGGTCGAGCAGCAGGTTGACGTGGGCATCGGTGAGGGTTAGCTCGATCACGTCAGGCGCAGGGTGAGACTCAAGCCCTGGGGACCGAGCGAGAGTTGATCGACGGCAACTTTGGGCCAATCCTCCAGCTTGAGCTTGAGCTCGGGCTGGAGAATGCGCACCGGATCGACCTTCAGCTTGCCCATCTGGAGTTGTCCCTCCTCCAGCTTCACCTGGGGGGCGAAGACGGCCAGCAGCTTCTGCAGCGACTCGGGGTCGATGTTGAGGCTGCTCACCCGCTCCTCGGGAACAGCCACGGCCGTGCCGCAGCGAGTGCAGAACTTCTTGCCGGAGGCGACCGGGGCGCCGCACTGGGGACAGGTCATGCCCTCTTGTTCGGGCTGTCGCAGGGGGGCACCCTGCCGTTCTCGAAACTCGCGCCCATGTTCAGTCTGGAATTGGACAAGCACGAGTACGACCCGCGCCAGATCGTGCGGGGTGTGTTTCGCTTCGCGCTCGAGTCGGCTCGGCCCAACCTGAGGGTGGCGGTGGGCCTGACCGCCACTCGCGAGGGAGAGATGGTCTACGAAACCTCCCGCACCCTGGATGGGCCGCGCGAGCTGGCTTCGGGCAATTACGCCTTCGAGCTGCGCCTGCCCGAGGACGTCAAAGGCCCCGGCCTCTTCAAGCGGCTCAAGCAGGCCATCGGTCGGGCCGCTTCGGCCCCGGTCAAGTGGGAGGTATGGGGCATCCTCGACCGCGAGATCGTGTGCAAGAGAGCCTTCGAAGTGGTGCTCGAGGAGGAGGACGACGAGCCCGCCGAGGCTCCCCCCGCCCGCTCGTCGGTGCTCAGCCGGCTCAACCTCGAGCCCCCCGACTACGCCCCCTCGGGACGTCTCGAAGAGGCTCCCGCCCGCAAGAAGCCCGCTCCCGCCAAAAGGGCCGACCAGCCCGCCGAGCCCTCGGAGCTGCCCAGGCGCACCGTCTTCTGCCCCTCCTGCGGGGCCCGCGAGGAGGATGCCGAGAGCGACTACTGCGGGCGCTGTGGCAAGGCCTTGCACTGAGCTGCTATAATCAACTTACCGCGACCTCACCTCGGAAGCGTACATACGTAGCTCATCGGTAGAGCACTCGATCTGGTGTCGAGAGGCATCTGGTTCAAATCCAGACCATTGCTTCTGGAACTTGCGCGGGAAAGAAGGCCGGCCCTCGGGTCGGCCTTTGTTTATGCAGCCCGAGTTGACAGGCCTGGTGTCAGCTCATGCGCAGACGCGCGGGCTGTCAACTTTGCCCCGACCGAGTTGACAGGCCTGGTGCCTGCTCATGCGCAGACGCGCGGGCTGTCAACTTTGCCCCGACCGAGTTGACAGGCCTGGTGCCAGCTCATG
>QWHO01000326.1 GCA_021404945.1 bacterium CPR1 | reverse complement strand
CCCAGGTGGCGCAGGCAGGCGGCCCGGTTGATCCAGGCCTCGCGCAGGTCGTTCTTGAGCGAGAGCGCCTGCTCGAGCAACTCCATCGCTTCCGGGTAGGAGACGGCCGAGACGGACCGTGGCCTGGCGCGTCGTTTCGGTGAGCAGGCCCAGCGCTGGTGGCTTGAGGGCCAGATTCGCGTGGAGCTCGATGGCAGGGCGATCGAATCTGGCCGGCTCGATCTGGTCCAGGCCCTGGGCTCGGGGCGTCCCTCGGTGGACGGGATGACGCTGAGCTTCACCTCGCCTCCCCAGCGCTCTCCTCAGGACGCCGCGCTGGCAGCCGAGATCTTCGGGGAGGTTCGCGATGGATTCAGCGGCCCCACGCCCTGGGCTCAGAAGCTGGCCTCGCTCGAGCCCGAGCGCGGGGCGCGGGTGTTCGAGGCGATCCTGGACTTGGCCCGGTTGGAAGAGGGCGATCCCGAAAAACTGGGTAAGCTCGGGGCGATCCTGCGCTGCAAGGAGCTCGAGCCGATCGTTTTGACGGGCCTTGACCGTCTGGCCGACCAGGGCCGCCAGGCTGCTCTGCACGGCACCATCAGCCCGGGCGGGCACTGGCCGGGCCAGCGCCGTCTGGCGCTCTACGAGCCTATCCTCAAGCACCTCGACCCAAATGAGCGCTTCCTGCGCGAGCAGCTCGGCCCGTTTATGCGCCACCCCGACTTTACGGTCTCGGGCCAGGGCTTTGACCTGGCAAGACGCCTCATCGAGAAGAACCCGATGCTGGCCGGACCCGCCATGGAGATTGCCTTCGAGCAGGGGTGCTCCTCCGAGCAGGCGCGCGCTCTTCGCCAGAAGGCTCTGGAGCTGGGCTGGCTGCCTGGCCCTTCACAGATCGAGCAGGTGATGGCCGACCTCGTGCAGCTTCCCGGGGCCCAGCGCAACACCGCTCTGAACAACGACAGCTTCGTTCAGGCAGTCGACTTCCTGGGCAAGCTTCCTCAAGAAATGACTTCAGGGCTGATGCTACCGGGTCAGGATGGCTCGCTGGTGCCGCTGGGTCGCGCCGTTCTCGAGCGCCTGGCCAACGAGTGGACCGATGCGGCTGCCCGGCATACCGCCCTGAGCCACGGGGAGACGCGGGAGAACAGCTTTCGCGGCCGGCTCTACTCGCTCATCGGCGACCAACCTGAGATCGCGCAAGCGCTGCTCGAGCGGGTGCACGTGCCCGGGGCGAGCGGGGAGGACGCCCAGCGCGACCTGGGTCTCTTGAGTGGCCTGCCCCTCACGACGGCCCAGCTCGATAGCCTGGCGGACAGATTCCGCGACGATTTGCTGAGCAGGCCCCTGGAGCATCTGGGCGCTCTCGACGGCCGGTTGCGCTCCCACCTGGTCAGGCGCGAGCTGGCTCGCCCCGGTGAGACGGTGTCGCAAAGGCTGGCCCAGGTTCGGGATCTGGTGGCCCTCCAGCTCTTTGGCCAGGACGGGGCGAGCTACGAGGCTCTGATGGAGAAGCTTTGCGGAGGCTGGCCTGCGCAATTGCGCCACAGCGAGGCAGCCCGGTTGCTCGAAGAGTTGCGCGAGGTGTTGCCGCAAGGCTTGCAGGCTGCGCCTCAGGCGGGCGACCTGGTGGCGCTGGAGTTCCTTTCCCGGGGACAAGAGGACCTGCGCCTCGAGGTGCAGGCCCTCCTTCCCCCCGACCCACAGCTGCGGCACAGAGCTGCCAACGAGCGACTGCTCGCCCTCCCCTGGCATCGGGAGAGCTGGAGCAGGTGCAACCGGCTGCTGGTCCACGGGGGCACCACGCCCGCCGAGACTTACGCGCCTTTCCTGGAGGCCTGGAACCTGGTGCAACAGGTTCCCGACCTCGACCGCAGCTGGGAGGCAGCGGTGGCGGCCTGGCGACAGGGGCTGCCCCCGCAGGCCACCGAGGCTTTGCGCCCGCTGGGCGAGCACCAGGTCATCGCCTTCGGCCTGCTGGTTCCCGACAGCCCGACCTGGGGTGACCTGGTCCGCTCGTGCGGGCAATTGCTGCGGACCCACGAGCGGCTGGGGAGCCCGGAGCACTTCGGCGAGACCGAGAAGCTCTGGAGTGAGGTGAAGCAGCTGATCCAGGGTGGCCTGGGTTTTGAAACGGCCCTGGAAACTGCCTATGCTCGCTTCCGGGGCCTTCCCGCCCCGGCCGCCCAGGGCTCGAGTCTGCGCGAGCAGCAAGACCACGTGGCCATCGGCTCGGTCCGCTTGCGAAGAAGAAGGGTTTAACGCGGAACTGCCCAGCTCGGCCGGTCGCTCGAAGGCTCCCGCTCCGAGCAAAGAGGGGTTCCGAATGCGGGGTCAGCGCCGGGTCGAGCTGGATCCGCGCCAGGAGATCCCGACCGTGCACCGGCCGGATTGGCTCCAACCCGGGCATAGATCGCTGCGGGATGTCGGGCAACGACTACCAGCTTCGATTTCCTTAGCCAAACAGGCGCTCCAGCCTCTGCACGAGCAGGGAGGACTCCTCCAGGGAAACGCACCCCACCCGGAACGGCTCACGGAGCTCCGCGGCGAAGTATTCACCGTGAAACCAGACCTCCACTCCCTCTTCTGAGACGCTGGTGTAAACCCGGTGGGCCGGGTCCATCGTCTCTCGCCAGATCTCACGACCGTCGGCGGCGCGCACGGTGACCTCGTGGTCCGAACTTCTGAAGACCGCCAGAAAAGATCCCTGAGCAACGCGGCGCCGCGCCGCGCATGACCGCACTTTTGCCTGTTCCTCTCGTCGCTCCAAGAGCCCGGGGAGGGACAGCGCTGCGGCGACAGGCAGGGCCACCATGAGTGAGCGCGACTCCTTCGTGAGGCCAGCCACAAACACGAGGCATCCTCCGATGATCCGGCCGACTGCGCTGACCAGACCGCTAGCCCTCGCAGACCGAACCTCCAATTCGTAACCAAAAACCAGCTCATGGTCACTGAAGTGTAGCAAACGCGTGTTCAGGCGTGTGAAGGCGGGGTCCTGAGGCACTGTGCGACCTCCCGTCAGCTGTCAGCTTGAGGATACTCCAGGCCAGTTCCAGGCTCAGTGACCGTTGTCACCGAAGAACGTGAGTCGGCTCACAGTCGGAGCACAGGTCGTTCACCGGCCCAGGTTCACCCTCCCTGCAAACCTGAGCTCACGCTGCCCCCCACCGCAAGGTTGGCAGAGCCTCCCCGGGCCAACCCCAGCGCCAGGCCGGGTCGGTCAGCCAGATGTCCGAAAAAAGCCTCTCCTGCCTCCAGCCTGGGCAGGATCCCTTCCAGGCTTTCAAGGTGGTTGCGCATCCATTGCCGTGCCCAGCAGATGCTCGAGGCTTGCTGGCTCTGAAAAAACAGCGAGGCGCAGCTTCTGACGCTGTCCCAGGGAGACCGCAGACCATCAGCGACCAGAGCCGAGCAGGACGCGCGCTCGCGCACTGGTCCCGCATGCGGGTCGAACCCGGTCTTCCACGGGCGGCCTTACCAGAGAATCTCCATCATCGAGCAGTTCAGTCCGCTGCCGATACCCATCAGAGCCAGCCGCTGGCCCTTCTGCACCCGCCCCCGGTCGCGGGCCAGGGCGAGAGTGAGGGGCACCGAGGCAGGACCGACGTTGCCCAGGTAGGGATAGGTCAGGAAGGCCCTGCTCAGGTCCAGTCCCAGCCGGTCGAAAAGGGCGCGCTGGTGAGTGGCGCCCACCTGGTGGCAGACAAAAAGGTCGATATTCTGGCGAGTCCATCCAAAGGTCTGGCAGGCCAGCTCGAAGGTGCGCTCGGCCAGGCTGATGCCCGCCTCCATCAAACCCTTGGAGTCGGTCACCATCTCGGTGGGCTGGCCGAGGCACAGCCGCGAGTTGCTCGTGTCGGTCAGGGCGACGTGTCCGGTCAGGTGGTGGTGAGTGTTGGACAGACTCTTATGAGTCAGCACCGTCGCCACGGCACCTGACCCCAACGTCAGAGCCGCGAACTGCGAGCGAAAGGCGACCGCGTCGACGTCGGGCCTGAGCAGACGCTCGATGGTGGCCTCGGTGACCTCACGGGCGCTCTCTGCGTCCACCACCAGAGCGGCGGTGATCGTGCGCTTGCTGATGAGCTCAGCGGCGATGGACATCCCATTGAGGAAGCCCAGACAGGCGTTGCCGATGTCGAAATTCAGACAGTTGTCGGGCAGGCAACCCAGCTCTCCGTGAATCAGGCTGGCCATGGAGGGCTCGATGTAGTCCTTGCAGACAGACGTGCTGATCAGACATCCGATGTGCGCGGGCGGCACGCCGGAGGCCGCCAGCGCCTTGCGGGCGGCCATCGCGCCTACCTGGCTCAGGCGCACACCCCGGTCCCAGAAGCGCCGCTCTTCCACACCCGAGAGGCCAATCAGCCTTTCCGGCACCACCTCGAGCCTGGCCAGGGTGGCGCTCAACTCCTCGAAGATCGACACCGTAGAGACCACGTTGTGCGGCAACTCGCAGGCTACCGATTCGATACACACCTGATCGTGCAACATGATGGGGCGCGATTGGCCAACACGGAGCAAAGTCCTGCGGCTGCGGGGGCTCCTCTGCCTTCAGTCGCCCCCACCGCCAGAGTCGCCACCATCGTCACCGCCATCAGGCTCGATGCCGTGATCGCTCGCCCCTCCCCCGCCTCCACCAGCCAGGCTGAAAAGGAAGATCAGGGCAACCGCACCCAGAGCCGCCAGGATCAGCATGCTCATCATGGGATCAGGGTATCACAAAAAGGAAGCCTTTGCGGGGGCGCGAACGCGGGGCCAACCATGGACATCCGAGGAACCACCATACTCGTTCTGGGCGGAGGCGGCATGGTCGGGCGCGCCGTCTGCCGCGAGCTGCTCGACCAGGCCCCACGCTGCATCGTGCTAGCCTCCTTCTCCGAGAACGAGACCCGAGCCGCCCTGACCACTCTGAAAGAGGAATTCGCCCACCTGCGCCGCTTCAATCCCGGGCTGCCGGAAGTCGAGCTGCGCGGCGAGTGGGGCAACCTGTTCGTGCGCGACACTTACAGCCACTGTCACTTCAACGACATCCTGGCTCATCCCGAGGGCCGCGCCGCCCTGATCGAGGATACCTTCGTCCCCCTCCAGCAGAGCACGCTCGAACGCATGACGCTCTACCAGATCATCACTCGCAATCGCCCCGATATCATCGTGGATGCAGTCAACACCGCCACCGGCATCGCTTATAGCGACGTCTTCGCCCAGGCTCGCAAGGTCTGGGGCCAGCTCAAGGCCTCCGACGGCCCTCCCAGCCGCGAGTCGGTCGAGCAGCTGATGTGCGCCTCCTACATCCCTCAGCTGATCCGCCACGTGGAAATCCTGTATCGCTCCATGGTCAAAGTGGATACCAAAGCCTACATCAAGGTAGGCACCTCGGGCACGGGAGGCATGGGTTGGAACATCCCCTACACCCACGGGGAGGAGCGCCCCTCGCTGCTGCTCCTGTCCAAAAGCGCGGTGGCGGGGGCCCAGACCCTGCTCTTGTTCCTGCTTGCACGCACTCCGGCCGTGCCCACCTTCGATCCCGAGGATGCCGAGCTGATCCACCTCAAACGCCCACCGGCCACCAAGGAGATCAAGCCGGCTGCCATGATCGGCTGGCGCGAAATCGGCTATGGCGACATCCGTCGCAAGGGCAAGCCGGTGGCGCTGGAAGACGTGCGCCTGGAAGAGGCCTGCAGCCTGCGCCCGGGCGAGCAGCTGCTGCTCGACGATCCGGCTCGCGAGTCCCGGCTGCTGGGGAAAAACCTGCGTACCGTCTACGTGGACACGGGCGAGAACGGCATGTTCAGCACCGAGGAGTTCGTGGCCATCACATCCCCGGGGCAGATGGGCTTCGTGACCCCCGAGGAGATCGCACGCAACATCGCTGACGAGATCCGGGGGGTCAACACCGGCAAAGACGTGATCAACGCCCTCAACGTGACCTGCATGGGACCCACCTACAGGGCCGGCTTCCAGCGCGAGCGGGCCATCGCCAAGCTGCGCGAGCTGGAGAAGACCCACCAGACGGACTCGGTGGCCTTCGAGATCCTCGGGCCGCCCCGACTGAGCAAGCTGCTCTTCGAGGCTCACCTGCTGCGACGCCACTGCAGCACGCTGGAGGAGGTGGCCGCGTCCGATCCCCAGGAGCTGTCGATGGCCTGTCTGGCTATCCTGCAGGGCGATCCAGAGCTGCTGGCCACACCCGTCACCCTGGGTATCCCCATCCTGTTCGAGCAAGAAGAAGGCCTGCGGTTGGTGCGTGGTCGGCTCATCAAGACCCCACCCCAACATGGCAGTGCTCTTGTGAGCGCCGGCGAGCGCGAGATCGAAGAGTGGGCGGGCGCCGGCTGGATCGACCTGCGAGTGGCCAACATGGCCCACTGGAAGCGACGCATCCAGAGCATCCTCACCGAAGTTGACTCGATCCCCGCCTCGGACAGCTCCAGTCGCTACGTGCGCGACCGCCACTTCTGGCAAGAGCGCGGTGGGGTCATCAACCCGGGCGAGCTGGTGGCCTGGATTTTCAACACGGAAGATCGCGGGGAGCGCGGCCGAGAGTAAGCTCCTCCAGAGCGCCACGATCAATGATGCGGATACGGCGTCCCTTCAGCCCCAAGACCCCTTTGCGGCCGAGACTGCGCAGGGTGCGCGAAACTGACTCGATGGTCGTGCCGGCGATCTGAGCCAGCTCTTCCCGGGTCAGGGGCGCCACCTGGCCCTGGTCCTCGCACTCGAGCAGCAGGCTTGCGATGCGTCCAGAGGCGCTCAGTCGGGCCAGCTCCAGCATGCGGGCTTCGGCTCGCTCCAGGGCGTGGGCCATGGAGGTCATCACGTTCTGAGCCACCTGGCGGTCCTCTTGCAGGGCGGCCAGCAACACATCCCGCTCCACCAGGCAGATCAGCGCCTCCTGCACCACTTCGGCCGTATTGGCCTGGGGCTGCCCGGTCAACAGCTCCCGGTGACCCAGGAAATCACCCGGTCCGGCCAGGCTGACCACCTGGACCTGTCCCGCAGGGTTGGCTCGATAGAGCTTGACACGACCCGAGCTGATGCAATAGAGACCGCGACCCAACTCGCCCTGACGGAAGACCAGCGTCCCCCGCTTGTAGCGTGTCGGGCACTTGCCCGAATCAAAAGCATCCACGACGGCGCTGGACGCACCACAGAGAATGCCCTTGCCCTCCCGGTGGCAAAGCTGGCAGCTGGGGGCGCACGGATCCAGCGGAACAGTCTCCTTTCCTTAACCCCACCAGTTTAGCAGAGTCGATCAAGTACGAAATGACTTAGATCATGTCCGCTCATTCAGACCGATTTCAGCCGGCCGGGATACCCTCATCGGGCCATGCAAGTCACCACGGCCAGTCCCAACCTGAGCGGCAGAAACCTTCTCGGTCGCGCCACCCATGGAGGGCTGCCGCCCGAGCTCTGGGAGAGAGGCGGGAGATTCTCTCATTCACGACGCCGCCGTGGGAGCGGCTGGATTGACCCTGCTTGTAGCCGGCGCCATGGCGGGTGCATACGGATTTGGAGGGGGGGTCTCGCTGCTGGCCCAGGCTCTCGGGGCCGGAGCCGAGACAGGCGAGGGACTGGCCATGCTCGGCGGCATGGTTGGCCTGTTTGCAGGTGCGCTCGCCTTGCCGATCGGAGCCGTCTCGCTGGCGTGCCTGCCGGTCAAGTCGCGCGACGAGAAGGCGCTGGACCAATATTGCGATCAGGTCTTCACCCCGGGATGGCGACCCTCCCAGAGCGGCCCCCTGGACCGGGGCGAGGTGGTGGACCGGTGGCTCAACGACCGGCCCTCGCAGGCCTCGCGACTGGCAGGCAGAGTCCTGGGTGGGCTGCTCGGTGGAGCCCTCCTGGCCCCCTGCGGAGCAATTGGCGGACCCTTCGCGGGCCTGACCGTTCCAGCCGCCGGAGTGTTAGGCCTCGTCAAAGGTGGCGAGGAGGGTCATCAGCGCGGGATCGGCGCCCTGGTCCCGCTGGCCACCGGGACCCTGGCGGGGCTGGGCACCGGGGCGCTGCTGGCTTTAACCCTCGCGGGCCCTGGCTGGCCCGTGGCCCTGGGCTCGACCGCCGCCGGCATCCTGGGAGCCGCCCTGGGCGGCTTCTTGGGCGAGACCGGTCGGACCCCACTGGAGCGCGACCTTGACAGCCTGGCCGTCTGGCTGGGCAAGGAATCCCGCTATGAGGCGGTGGATGACCCCGCCCTGCACAAATTGATCCGCTGGCTGGTGGCTCACCCCCAGCTGACTCCCGATCAGCAAAAGTTTCTGGTTCAGATGATGCGCAACGCCCAGCCGGACGATCGCAATGGCTTCTTTGAATCGCTGCGCGGCCAGATCGCCAGCCAGAATCTGGACCAGGATGGCTGTGGCAGGTTACTCCAGCGCCTGACCCGCAACGGTCTGACCAGCGAGAGACTCTGCGATGCGCTTGAGCGTGCCCTGCAAAAAGACGCGCCAGGGGCTCAGGGGGTGGAGGAGAGGACCGGCCGGGTGGTGCTGGGCGGTGTCCCCGTGAGGCGCAAGAGCTTTGCTTAGCCTGGGAGGTCCAGCCAGAATGCCCCTGTTGTGCCGGAGGAGCTCTCGGGGGCCCCTCAGGTCCCCACGCTGGCAGGAGCGTGGCTGGCCAGGAGCTCCTCAGCCTCCATGGCCGCCATACAGCCCATTCCGGCGGCAGAAATGGCCTGTCGGAAGCGCCGATCGACCACATCACCGCAGGCAAACAGCCCCGGGGTTCGGGTCTTGACGATCTCGGTGGGGGTGTGGCCCGGGATGGTGCGGATGTAGCCGTCCTCGTCCCGATCTACCAGGTCCTTGACGAAGTCGGAGTTGGGCACATGGCCGATACCCAGGAACAGACCATCGGTCTTGAAGAGCTCGGGCGGTTTGTCCTTGCTTGAAATCATGACGCCAGTCACGCCTTCCTCGGGGGTGCCCTTGACCTCGGACACCCAGCTGTTCCAAAGAAAAACGATCTTAGGGTGTTTGAGGGCCCGATCCTGCATGATCTTGCTGGCCCGGAGCGCGTCGCGGCGGTGGATGATGGTGACCTTGCTGGCAAAGCGTGTCAAAAAGAGCGCCTCCTCCATGGCTGAGTCGCCGCCGCCCACCACCACCACCTCCCGCTCGCGGTAGAAGGCGCCGTCGCAAGTAGCGCAGCTGGACACGCCCTGACCGAAGAGCTCGGCCTCGCCCGGCACCTCGAGCTTTCGGGCCCGGGCCCCGGTGGCCACGATCAGGGTGCGGGTCTTGAGCACCTGGCCGTCCTCCATGGAGACGGTGAAATGGGAGCCCTCTTTCTGGACCTCGCGAATGCGACCGTACTGGTAGGTCGCGCCAAACTTCTGGGCCTGCTTCTTCATGCGCTCGATCAGCTCGAAGCCGCCTACCCCGTCCGGAAATCCGGGGAAATTCTCCACCTCGGAGGTGAGCGAGAGCTGCCCGCCCGGCTCATCTCCCTCGAACACCAGCGGAGCGAGGTCGGCGCGAGCCGCGTAAATGGCTGCGGTGTGGCCGGCGCAGCCCGATCCGGCGATGATGACGTTGTGTTCGCTCATGGCTAAGACTCCTCGGAAAAGTTTGGGGGGCGGTAAGCGAGCTTGCATTCCCCGCCAGGGCTGGATGTCCTCCGGCGAGAAGGGCCTGTGATGCGTATCTTCCTCGCTCTCTGCCTGGCCCTGACCCTGGCCCTGCCCGCCTGGTCTCAGCCCAGAGGGGTCTTCCAGAAGCAGCTCAAGCCCATCGGGGGAGTACCGGTCTACCAGTGGGTCTACCCCAGCGGCGGCCTCAAAGTGCGCGGACTGCTGTTCTTGCCCGCCTCCAAAGCGCCGCTGCCGCTGGTCATCTTCAATCACGACGGCACTTCGGGCATCTCCCGTGAGCACAAGCTGGCCAGCGCCCGCCTGGCCAAAGCCGGCTACGCCGTCTTCTCACCCTCGTATCGGGGCGAAGACGGCTCGCAGGGCGCGATCGAGATCGCCGCCGGCGAGGTGCAGGATGTCCTCAACGTGGTGCCGCTGCTGGCCCAGGTGAAGGGTATCGAGGCCGATCGAATGGCCTTCGTTGGCGCCTCCCACGGGGCCCTCATCAGCGTGCTGGCGGCGGCCGACCATCCCAGCGTGGACGCGGTGGTGGAGGCCTACGGGGTGATGGACATCTACAGCTGGTATGACTACCTCAAGAAGGCCGGCAAGCTGGGTGGGGACGCACTGACCCGCAAGACCTACGGAGACGGCCCCCAGGACAAGCCCCAGAACTTCGCCGCCCGCCAGGCCCTGACAAGGGTCCCCCGCCTGAAGGCGCCGGTCCTGATTTTGCAGGGCGCCAAGGACGACATCGTGCCACCCGACCAGGCCCGCAAAATGAAGGCGGAGATGGAGAAGCACGGCAAGAAGGTGACCATGAAGATCTATCCCAACTGCCTGCACGGCTTTCTGGTCTACGCGCCTTTCCTCAAGAGCGGCGTCGAGCCCGAGGAGCGCACCGAGACGGAGCTGGCCTGGCGAGACATGCTGGAGTTCCTGAAGCTGCACCTGAAGAGCTAATGTGCTCGCACTTTGGTTTTGCACATTAGCCCAATCTGACGAACGCGCCGGAACTGCGT
>QWHO01000325.1 GCA_021404945.1 bacterium CPR1 | reverse complement strand
TCACCGGCGACTTGCACTTCAACCACGGCAACCACCGCGCCGACCGCAGCGGCGCCGCGATCTCGTGCAGCGCCTGCCACCAGGGCACCAAGGCCGCCACCGCGCGCGACGACCATCGCCCACCGCGCGTGACGAGCTGTGTGCCGTGCCACGATGATTCACGTCGCGTGCCCAGCGAGCAACGCATGCGCACCTGCGAGACCTGCCATCGCGACAAGCGCAGCTCGCTGGTGGCGATCGCGCCACGCGACCACCTGCCCGGCACCGAGCGCCCGCTCGATCACACCCTGGCCTTTCGCACCGATCACGGCGACGCCGCAGCCCGCGATGCCGCTCGCTGTGCGACCTGCCACTCGGTGATGTCCGGCTCGCAACACGACGTGTGCGACGAGTGCCACCGCGCCACCCCCCCCGCCGACCACCGCCTGTCCTGGCGCGAGATCGATCACGGCGCGGCCGCGGCCGCGGCCTCCGATCGCTGCGCGCTGTGCCACACCGCCGACTCTTGCACCGCGTGCCACGAGCAGACGCCGCGCTCGCACCTGCCGCTGACCAGCTTCCGCTTCCAGCACGGCCTGCTCCTCACTGGATGCCCAGGCACCCTGGGCCAGCAGGAGAGCCAGCAGGGCAACGGCCACTCTCACAACCAGGCCTGCACCGGTGCGTGCACCGACAGGCACCGAAGAACGTCGCTGGCGGACACGATGCCCACCAGGTGGCCGTGACGGTCGAGCACTGGAAGGCAACTGACATGGTGCTCGGCCATCAGGCTGGCGGCGGTCAGGATGGGCGTCTCGCGGGCTGCGGTCCAGAGCTTACGGGTCATGGCCCGGCCCACGCTGGTCTGAGAGAGCGAGCCCCTGCGCACGAAGCCTAACACGTCGCGGTCGGACAGGATGCCCACCAGCTTGTGGCCCTCCACCACAGGAAGGTGCCGGAAGCGGTGCTGGCTCATCCTGGTCAGGGCTTCGGCCAGGGAGAGGTCGGGCGCCACGGTGAGCGGGTCCTCGGTCATGATATCGCCCACCTCCTGAGCCGGCTTGCACACCGGCGGCAGAGACTGAGGCTGGCCCTGAGCCCAGGCAGGGTCAAAGCTCTCGAGCAGCATCTCGGGGGTCAACCAGCTGAGCGCCATGGACGAGATTTCGGGCGAAGGAGCCCGGGAGCCTGCCGGGAAGACTCTGCTCGATGAGTCTTTTTGTGCTGGTCGACGGGGTGCTCTACCGCTCGCGCCCCGTCCCTGACAACGCCGGGCGCACCTGGGAGCCGGCCTTCCCCCAGGAGTTCGATCAGCTCTCCATGCCCCCCACGCCCCCCGCCAAACAGACGGCCAGCCCGACTCCTCCACCCCCCCCGCCGCCCCCTCCGAGCGGGAAGGCCCCTCCGCAGCAGCTGGCGACCCCGGTCCCGGCCGGCCTCATCGAGCTGTGGCAACTGGCTGTTCCCCCTCCCAGGGCCCCGCCCAGCGGCAACTCGGAGATCGTGGCCGTGGCTCCTTTCCGGCCGCGCGGCACGATGCCCCGCATCCCCTTCCATCCCCCCGAGCCCGGTCAGGTCGAGCCGGTCGATCCCGATTCGCGCCGGGCCTGGGGCAGCCCCGAGAAGCCCGTGCTGGTGGAGAGCGTGATGACCTGCCCGGTCGACTGCATCACCAGTCAGGCAAGTCAACACGAAGCCCAGCAAGCCCTGGAGAACGGGCACTACCACCACCTGCCGGTGGTGGACGAGCAGCACCGCCTGGTAGGGATCCTCTCCGACCGCGATCTGCTCGCGGCCGCTCCGGGCGATCCGCTCAGCTCGATGATGACCACGCCGGTGCTGGTGGCCTCACCCTACACCCCCCTGTCGCTTGCTTGCGAGGGTCTGTGGGTGCAGAAAGTGAGCTGCCTGCCGGTGGTAGACGGGAACTTCCGCCCCCTGGGCATCCTCACCGTGCAGGATGTGCTGCGCTACCTGGTTCGCCACCCCCTGCGCCTCTACAGCGTGGAGTAGGCACAGCACCCTTGACGAGCGCTCAATCAGCCTGCAGACAGACTAGATCGAGGCATCAAACGTGGCCTGGCAACTGCAAGAAGCCAAACAGAAGCTCAGTCGTCTGGTACAACAAGCCCTGGATGAAGGGCCCCAGGTCGTGACGCGGCACGGGGAAGAGGTCGTCATCGTGCTTTCGGCCGAGGAGTATCGACGATTGACCGGCGACAAGCCGGACTTCAAAGACTATCTGCTCTCCGGCCCCGACCTGAGCGAGCTTGATCTCGGGCGACCTCGCGAGCTTCCCAGGGAGATTGTGCCGTTCGATACCTGATCGATACCAATGTCCTGTCCGAGGGTCGCAAGGCCGACGGAAGCCCGTCTGTGCGGGCATGGTTTGGCTCGGTTGATTCTGCGAGCCTTTTCCTGAGCGTCCTGGTACTCGGGGAGGCTCGACGAGGAATTGAGCGCCTGCGCCGCAGAGACGCGCCGCAAGCCGCTGTCTTCGAATCCTGGTTGACCAGGCTACGTCGCGACTACGCAGACAGGGTGCTCCCGGTCACCGCAGACGTGGCCGAAGTGTGGGGGCGAATGAATGTGCCCGATCCAGTCCCGGCCATCGATGGATTGATGGCTGCAACCGCTCGCGTTCACGGCCTGACGCTGGTGACGCGCAACGTCTCCGACCTGCGCCCCACCGGAGTGTCCCTGCTCAACCCCTTTATCGGCGGTCCTTGACCGGCGAGCCGTTATTCCAGCTCGAAGAGCGCCTGCCCCCCCTGCACCGCCTCGCCCGGCTTGACCAGCACGGCTTTGAGCACTCCGGCGGAGGCCGCGGCCACGTTGGTCTCCATCTTCATGGCCTCCAGCACCATCACCGGCTGGCCGCTCTCGACCTTCTGGCCAGGCTCGAGCAGGACCTTGACCACCACCCCTGCCACCGGGCTGCGGGCCACTTTCTCGGAGGAGCCTGAGGGAGCAGCAGGCGGGGGAGGCGCGGCCGGCGTGGCCGCCAGCCCGAAGAACCCGGGGGGCGGGGTGGGCTCGGGCTCGGAGGCTTCCACTTCGACCTCGTAGACCCGATTCTCAATCGTGATGCGCAGCTTCATCGCGGCGTCCTTTCGTGCATGACCTCGAGACGGTGAGAGGCCTGCAGGGTAACTCGGCCCTGGGTGGCCCAGCTCTTGGAGCCGAGCAAGCGTACCTGACGGATGGGGGTGCGCTTGCCCAGGTAAGCGGCCACCGCGGCCGCCAGAAGGACCAGATCGTTCTCGTCGATGGGCTCGTGCAGCTCGCTGACGATGCTCTCCAGGCGCTCGATGCGATGGCCCAGAGCGTGCACCTCGGCGCGCAACTCCTTCAGCTCTTGCAAGATGAGTTGTTCTTCGTTCACAGCGGGATCAATCCGTGTTTCTTGGCCGGTCGCACGCCGCGTTTGGTCACCAGATACTCGAGCGAGCGTGCCAGGACCTCGCGAGTATTGGCCGGCTCGATCACGTCGTCCACCAGCCGGCGCCCGGCCGCCACGTAGGGGTTGGAGAAGGTCTGGCGATACTCCTCGATCAGCTCTGCGCGTTTGGCGGCCGGATCCTCGGCCGACTTGATCTCGCGCCGGAAGACGATCTCGGCCGCTCCCTCGGCGCCCATCACGGCCACCTCGGCGGTGGGCCAGGCGAAGACCCGGTCGGCCCCCAGGTCGCGGGCGCACATGGCCAGGTAGGCGCCGCCGTAAGCCTTGCGCAGAATGACGGTCAGCTTGGGCACGGTGGTGGCCGAGTAGGCGAACAGCAGCTTGGCCCCGTGGCGAATGATGCCCTGGTGCTCTTGCTGCACGCCCGGCAAGAAGCCCGGCACGTCCACGAAAGTGACCAGGGGGATGTTGAAGGCATTGCAGAAGCGCACGAAGCGACTGGCCTTGACGCTGGCGTTGATGTCCAGCACCCCGGCCAGATAGCTGGGCTGGTTGGCCACCAGTCCCACCGTGCGGCCCAGGATGCGCCCGAAGGCGATCACGATGTTGGGCGCGTAGCCGGCCTGCACTTCCAGCAGGTCTCCCGCATCCACCACCCGAGCCAGGATCTGGCGCACGTCGTAGCCCTGCTTTGCGTCTTTGGGCAGGATGTCGTTGAGGGCCGGATCGGGCTCGACCCGGCCGTCGCTCTCGAGCTGGGGCGGGTCCTCCAGGTTGTTGGAGGGCAGGAAGCTGAGCAGCTTCTGACAGAGCAGGATCGCCTGGCGGTCGTCCTCAGCCACAAAGTGCACCACCCCGGATTTTTGCATGTGGGCCTCGGGGCCACCCAGCTCCTCAGCCGTGACCGTCTCGTGGGTCACCTGCTTGATGACGTCCGGTCCGGTGATGAACATCTGGGCCTGGCGGGTCTGGATGACGAAGTCGGTCAGGGCCGGGCTGTAAGCCGCTCCCCCGGCGCAGGGCCCGCAGATGAGCGCGATCTGGGGAACGGCGCCGCTCAGCTCGACGTTGAGGAAGAAGACCTTGCCGTAACCCGAGAGCGAGTCGATCCCCTCCTGCACCCGGGCGCCACCCGAGTCGTTGACGAAGACGAAGGGAGAGCCGGTGCTCAGGGACTGCTGCATGATGTCGGCGATCTTCTGGCAGTGCAGCTCGCCGGCCGAGCCGCCGGCCACGGTGAAGTCCTGGCTGGCCAGGTGGACGAGCCGGCCGCCGATGGAGGCGGCCCCGGTGACCACGCCGTCGGCAGGCATGGGCTTGCCCTCCATGCCGAACAGGGTGGCCCGATGCTGGGCGAACATCCCCAACTCTTGAAAGCTGCCCGAGTCGACCAGCGCCTCGACCCGCTCGCGGGCCGTCAGCTTGCCCTGGGCGCGCTGCTTGTCGAGGCGGTCGGCCCCGCCTCCCAGCTCGACCTCCGCGCGTTTCTTTTGCAGGAGCTCGATCTTTTCTTTCATGCGGGTGTCACCGTGACCTTGTGAGATTTTCCGGCGTGCGTCACCGTGTACTGAATCGGGTTTCGAATGGGTTGCGGCCCTTCGGCGGGACCAGGATCGCGGCCCAGGTTCTTGGGCCCCTCGTGACGGACTTGGGAGCCACCTGGGGAAACATGGCCGCGGTCAGCACGTCCTCATCGGACCCGTTGCAGCCCGTGAGCGCGAGCGCCGAGGCCCGCAGGCGATCCCACTCGGGCTCGAGCATGTCGGCCGGCCGGCAGGTGATGGGAGGCTTGCCGGCCTTCTCCTGAGCGAGCTTGATCACCTCGGGGTCGCGCGGCCCGATGGTCTCGCCGTAGTAGCCCAGCATCAGGTCGGCGAACTCGCCCGTGAGCACTTTGTAGCGGCCCATCATCACGTTGAAGACAGCCTGGGTGCCCACGATCTGGCTCGAAGGCGTGACCAGCGGCGGGAAGCCTGCGACCTCGCGCACCCGGGGCACCTCCTCGAGCACCTCCTTCATCTTGCCAGCGGCGCCCTGCTGCTTGAGCTGGCTCTCCATGTTGGAGATCATCCCCCCGGGAATCTGGCTGTCGAAGATCTCGGTGTCCACCCCGGTGATGTTGGACAAGAACTCGCCATAGCGCGGCCTGACCCTGGCGAAGTGATCGCGAATCTTGAGCAGGCGGGCCTTGTCCAGGCGGGTCGTGTAGCCGGTGCCTTCCAGCATCTCCACCAGGCTCTCGGTGGGGTTGTGCCCGGGGCCCAGGCTGAGCGAGCTGATGGCCGTGTCCACCACATCGGCCCCGGCCTCGATGGACTTCATCAGGCTCACCAGGGTAACCCCGGTGGTGGCATGCACGTGCACGTGCACGGGCATCTTCTCGCCGCAGGCGGCCTTGATCCCGGTCACGATGTCGCTGGCCGGCTGGGGCTTGAGGAGGGCCGCCATATCCTTGATGCAGATAGAGTCACAGCCCATCTCGACCAGTTTTCTGGCCATGTCCACAAACCCCTGAACGGTGTGCAGCGGGCTCACCGTGTAGCAGATGGTGCCCTGGGCGTGCTTGCCGGTGCGCTTGACCGCCGCGATGGGCTGCTCGAGGTTGCGCAGGTCGTTGAGGGCGTCGAAGACTCGGAAGACGTCCATGCCGTTCTCGGCTGACTTCTCCACGAAGCGGTCCACCACCATGTCCTGGTAGTGGCGATAGCCGAGCAGGTTCTGGCCGCGCAACAGCATCTGCAGGCGGCTGTTGGGCAGGAGCTTGCGGAAGGTGCGCAGCCGCTCCCAGGGGTCTTCATTCAAAAAGCGGATGCAGGCGTCGTAGGTGGCCCCCCCCCAGCACTCCAGCGACCAGAAGCCCGCCTTGTCCAGGTCTTCCAGGGCGGCCACCATGTCCTCCATGGCCATGCGGGTGGCCATCAAGCTCTGGTGGGCGTCGCGCAGGACCAGCTCGGTCACTTCAATCGTCTTCATGCATTCGTCCCGTCCGGTGTGATGGGCTTTCCCCTTTGCGAGCAGCTCGGGTCAGTCCTTCGCAGGATATCCATCGCACGAGGGAGCCGAAATGACCTTGATCATTCGAGCTCTACGTAAACGGGTTGAGCAGCGAGATTGAGCAGCCTTCGAAGTCAGAGACATTGCGGGTGACCAGAGTCAGCCCATAGCCCGCAGCGCGGAGAGTCACCGCTCCAAAAGACCTTCACTGGACCGGCTGGGGGAACTGCGGCGTGGGCTCAGCCAGAGCAAGCCCGGTCAGGAGAAGCAATGTTCAGATTGTTTATCGCCCCCCAATGAATTCGAGTCCAGGCGCGGGACTCCCGACCTGTTACGAACCCTGGCCCTCTTGCGCGCGTGTGTTTGACAATCGCCTTCCCGAACCTTTGCCGGCGCTCGATAAACAGGCATCGGCGCGTGCGAGGAGGCACCTCGTGGACAGGCAGGCGCCGTCTCCATCTCGCTCGAATTGCCCCAGTCCTATGGACGACGTGACCCTTGAAGCGCTGATCAGCGCTCTTGCAATGAGCCCCGACAACAAGATTCTGCGCGTACAGGTGGTGCGCGAGCTGTTGCGCTCGCGCCGCTGGTTGAAGGCAGAGGAGATGGCTAAACCGCTGCTGGAGAGCGGCGAGAAGGCGCTGGCCCTGCTGGCCGCCGCCCGCGGAGCCCTCGAGCGTGGCGATCGGGGCGAGGCCGGTCGCTTCTACCGCGCTGCCCTCGATCTCGACCGCAGCCTGGTGGACGAGGCCCTGGAGGCGGAGTTGGAGGTGGACGACCAGCCGGCGCGACTGAGCGTCCACGTGCCCCAGGAGGAGAGCGCGCCCGGCGCCGACCGGCGCGAGCGCATCACCTTCCAGGACGTGGGTGGCATGGACTCGCTCAAAGAGCAAGTCCGGCTCAACATTCTCTACCCGCTGCAGAAGCCCGAGATTTACGCCGCTTACGGCAAGAAGGTGGGCGGGGGGATCCTCATGTTCGGCCCCCCGGGCTGCGGGAAAACCTACCTTTCCCGGGCCACCGCCGGCGAGATCGGGGCTCACTTCTACACCCTGTCCCTCAACGACGTGGTGAGCATGTGGGTGGGGGAGACCGAAAAGCACCTGGCCGCCCTCTTCGAGACGGCCCGCACCAACGCGCCCTCGGTGATCTTCGTGGACGAGGTGGACGCTCTGGGAGGCAAGCGCAGCGACATGTGCGCCACCACCCGGCGCATGGTCTCGCAGCTTCTCATCGAGATGGACGGCATCGCCAGCAAGAACGAGAAAGTGCTGGTGCTGGGGGCCACCAACATGCCCTGGAACGTGGACGCCGCGCTCCGCCGCCCGGGACGCTTCGACCGGGTGCTCTTCGTGCCCCCGCCCGATCTCAAGGCTCGCGAGGAGATCCTGAAGGTCTCCTCGCGGGGGCGAAAGCTCGAAAACGAGATCAACTGGGTCGACCTGGCCAAGAAGACCGAGCTCTTCTCAGGCGCCGACCTCAACAACCTGGTCGAGCGAGCCACCGAGCGAGCCCTGTCGGACGCGCTCAAATCGGGCACCCTGCGAGATGTGACCAGGAGCGACTTTCTGGCCGCCCTGAAAGAGTGCCGGCCTTCCACCACCGAGTGGCTGCGCCGCTCCAAGAACTACGTGGCCTTCGCCAACCAGGAGGGGCTCTATGACGACCTGGCCCGCTATCTGCAGGAGGTGCGATTGACATGAGCGAGCATCCAGCCCTGGAGCGCGGGCGACTGCTCTACCAGCAGCGCCACTACGAAAGCGCGGGCGCGGAGTATCTGCGGGTGCTCAGCGACGAGCCTCAAAACGCCCCCGCCCAGGCCATGCTCTCGCTCTGCTCCATGCACCTGAGCCGCTGGAAAGAAGCTGTTCGCCAGGCGAAAGAAGCGGTGGCGCTGGACCCCCAGGAGGTGCTGGCCCACCACGCGCTGGCCGTCATCATGCTCAACGCCAACCGCCTGGACGAAGCCGAGAAAGCCATCCAGAACGCCCTCGAGCTCAACCCGGAGGACTGCGATCTCTGGCACATTCTGGGCAGTTGCTCAGTCCACCGCCAGCACTGGAAATCGGCCCTGGAGGCAGCCGAACGGGGGCTGAGCCTGGAACCTTCCCACTCCAACTGCCGCAACCTCCGCTCGCTGTCGTTGATGAAGCTGGGCCGGCTCGAGGCCGCCCGAGAGGGGCTGCGCGACGAGCTGGCCGCCGATCCCCAGAACCCCGACACCCTGGCCAACATGGGCTTTGCCTCCCTGCACGCGCGCAACTCCCGCGAGGCCCTCGACTTCTTCAAGCAAGCCCTGCGGGTCGATCCCGAGCACGAGTATGCCCGGGCCGGCCTGATGGAGGGGCTCCGGGCTGGTTACCCGCTCTACGGGCTGGTGCTGCGCTTTTTTCTCTGGATGTCGAGCTTCTCGCGCGAGGCCCAGCAGGCCATCTTGCTGGGGATGTGGCTGGGCGAGAAGGCCATCGTTTATCTGGCCCAGCAATATCCCGTCTTGCGGCCCTTCGTGCGGCCCCTGGTCATCTGCTACACGCTGTTCGCCTACCTGACCTGGGTGGCCAAACCGCTCACCAACCTGATGCTGCGCTTCAACCCCTACGGGAAGCTGGTGCTGAACAAAGATGAGATCGATCAGAGCACCCTGGTGGCCGGCTGCCTCGGGTTGGCCGGGATCTTCTTCGGCCTCTCGTTCGTGTCCGGCCCGCTGGCCTTCCTGACCTCCATCTTTCTGCTCACCCTGGTGGTTCCGCTCACAGCCATCCACGACTGCCCCGAGGGCTCTCCCCGCAAGACCATGACCAGGGCGGCCGCCGCTCTGGCCCTGGTGGGCGCGGTCGGGCTCTTGCTCTTGCTGGCCGGACAGAAGAGCGGATTTCGCTTGCTCAACATCTACTTCCAGTTGCTGGTGCCCTGCCAGTTCCTGGCCATGTACCTGACCACGATCGACCCCGAGAAGGGACACGACTGAGTCTGCCAATTCTCAGCGACGACAGGAGCGGTCGATAATTCTTCGGATTTGACAGCGATCAATGCACCCGGGCACTTCTGGCAGTAGGCTATGCTCTACTGGGGGGTCTGAATTTTTGCCGAGGTGTGCCGTGAAGCGCTCAGACAACCCATGCCGCCTTCAGAGCCGCACAATGCCGGTGGTCGGCAGTCGGTTCCTGAGCAGACTGCGTGAGAACGTGATCGACCTGGGGGAGATACTGCTCGAGCGAGGGATCAGCTGATGAGTCCATCCACTCGAGAGGTCATCAGGTGGGGCCAGTATGCCTCGGCGGCCGGATGCCTGACCGGCAAGTCCGGCAACCTCAGCGTGCGAGACGGCGCCTTCATGGCCATCACAGCCAGCGGCTCCTTTCTTGGCAATCTGCGTCCCGAGGATGTGATCCGTTGCTCTTTGCTCGACGGACGTGCCGAGACCGGCAAGCCCTCCATGGAATCAGAGATGCATCGACTGCTCTACGAGGCGCTCCCCGAGGCCGACTCCGTCTTCCACTCCTCGCCGTTCTACAGCACCTTGCTCGCGTGCACGGGCGCGCAGCTCCCACTGGATCTCCTTCCTGAAACCATGGCCTACATCCAGGGCGTAGTGCGCATCCCGTACTTCCACCCGGGCTCGCCGGCCCTTGCCCAGGCAACCGCCTCCAGGCTCGGCCTGGGAGAGGTTGGCCTGCTGAAGAACCACGGCGTCATCATGGCGGCGCGGTCGCTGGAAGAAGCGGTGGTGGGCGTGGAGACCTTCGAGATCCTGTGCCGAATGCTCGTGGTCGGACGGGCTGCGGGTCTGCCCTTGCAGCAGCTTCCCAACGGCACCCGGGCGGACTTTCTCGACCACCTGGCCCGGTTGCGCTCCGGCAGCCCCGTCTGCACGAAGGCCTGACCGAAGGACCCACGCACGTCTCAGGGCAAAGGCTGCCTCGCGACCAGAGCCAGCGGTCCGGCCGCCTGTGGTATCGGAACGAACCGCAGCCGGACCAACAATCTGTTCGGGCGTCGCGCAGCCGGAAAACGTTGCCGGCTGCCCTCCTGACGGAGGGCCGTCTATTCCTGAAAGAGCTTGCCGTCCTTGACCAGGTAGACCCCCTGAAAGCCCTCGCCCTGCAGGGTAATGCGGCACGACTCCGGGTCCTTCTGCAGGCGTACCGTGTGAATCTTGCTTTCCCACCAGGGTCCGGCGCCATCCGGCTGCAGCAGCGTCTGGCCGGGGGCCTTGCCCACCGGGAACTCAATCTCAGCGTGGCCGCCCAGGCGTCCCTCGTTGCCGATCACAAGCCGGCCATCACCCTCGAAGTCGCGCTCCAGGTTGACCTTGAGGTTGTCGCGGCCGTCCGCGTCGCGCACCGTGAAGTCGAATTCCTGGGCCCTTTGCGTCCAGTGCTTGGCGTGACGCCCTGTGACCTGCATCGTGCTGGTCGAGTCGCCGAAGCTGTCGGTCCGGCTGAAGGAAGGGGCGCGCACTGCTTCCCCGGTGATGGTGCCCTGATACACCCGGTCGGTGTGAGCGTTCTCGGGCGCGTAGAAATCGCCATGCTCCACGCAGGCGTGGAGGTCCTCGACCAATCCTCCCCGAATCCGAAACGGCGTTCCAGGGACCTTACTCCCGCCTGAAAGGATAAGCTCCATTGTAGTGACCCTCCTTGCATCCGTTCCCGCGCCACGCATGGTGATGCCCTGCGCGCCGGGTCAACTGATGCTAATACCCGACACAGAAAAAAATCCGAAAGCGCGTCACGAAGGAAATTTTTCATCAATCAGGGCCAGCGAGGGCTCCGCCGTGGCCTCGGGGCCAGGACGCCGGGAGCGCGCGTAGCGAAAACCGAGGGAAAGCTGGACCAGATTGACGATCGGCGAAAGATAGCTTCCACGGGTCGACCTCCAGAGATGCGACCGGCCACGAGCAACTCGACGAACCGCGCGTCGTGCCGAGGAATCACCAGGGGGCTCTGGTCAGCGTCCTCGTCGAAGTGCTCCGACTCTCGCTCAAGTCGGGCCGTGTAGGTCTTGACCTCGCCAGCCGCGACGCACCCGCGGGCCTGACGGGTCCGGTAGCCCGGGGGCCAGCAGGAGCAGAATCAAGATTCGCCACCTCAGCATCTACCCAGCCCTCCCATCCAGCAGATTATTCAGCCCGCTCGCTCGGCCAGCACGATCATACGGGGGCTCGAGAAAGAGTAGGGAGTCCGCTCATAGCTACCATAGACCTCGAGAATGCCCAGGCCCGCCTGCTGCAGCATGAGCTTGAGCTCGGGGTAGGCATAGTAGCGAACCGAGGTGGTGTGCTCGCGGGCCAGCCCCCCTTCGCGCAGGAGGGTGACGTAGGAGTCCAGGCGACCGGTCAAAGGGTCCATCTCGCGGCGAAACATGATGTAGTTCCCCTTCTTGAGGATCCAGCGCCGGGCGTGCCGGTCAAAATCATGCAGCAGGCTCTCGCGGTTGGCCAGATCGAGCAAGAGTCGCCCGCCGCTCTTGAGCGAGCTGCGCACCCCGCGCAGGACGGTCAGGTTCTCTTCGTCTCGGAAATAGCCGAAAGAGTGAGCGAAGCTGAGCACGAAGTCAAAGCGGGCCTCAAAGGCGAGCGCACGCATGTCCTGGCAGACCGTCTCGACCGACAAGCCGACCCGGGTCGCCTCGTTAGCAAGCCGCTCGACCATCCGCGGGCTTGCATCCAGCCCGGTAACCCTGTGAGCGAGCCGAGCCAGGGCCAGCGACAGCCTCCCCGAGCCGCAGGCCAGGTCGAGCACCTCCAGGGGGCTCTCTGATTCCAGGAAGGACCTCAGGAAGGCGACGTGGGCGATGGTTTCGAGGTCGGTCGGCTCCTCGAGCAGAAAGTAGTCTTCCTCGAAGTAGTCGTCGTCATACCAGGCCAGGTCAGGTCGTGGCCATCAGGCGATAGAGGCAGTACGGGTTGTTGTACTTGGTCCCCGACACATAGTGGGCAAAGGCCGTGCAGCCGCAGCGGCACAGCTTGAGGTGGCGGCAGCTGGCGCAAAAGCCCCGGGCCTGACCCAGGTCAAACTGGCGATTGTAGGCAAACAGGCTGTCGTCTCGCCAGATGTCGGCGATGGGACGGTGGTTGACGTTGCCTTCCACGAACTTCTTGCCCTCGCGCAGCTCCGGCTCCTGG
>QWHO01000324.1 GCA_021404945.1 bacterium CPR1 | reverse complement strand
GCTCGCACTTTGGTCTTGCACATTGGCACAATCTAACGAACGCGCCGGAACTGCGTTCCAGCGCGTTGTAAAGTGCAAGACCAAAGGCCTTGCGCTTTAATGTGTTGATATGCAGTAAATCGCGCCGACAGACTTGTGTGGAGGGGCAAAACCTTCAGCACATAACAACCTTCAGCACTTCACTTTAGCAACAATCCGTTGGGCGTCGCGCAGCCGGGAAACCGTGCAAGGGGTTCCCGGCTGCGCCCCCAGGCCTCCTTCAGGCTTTGACGCCGGCCTTCATCTGCTCGATGATGGCATCGGCCACCTGGGCGGTGCCCACGGCCGTCTTGTCGTTGCGGTCAGCCTTCATGTCGTAGGTGACCTTGTCGTTCTTGCGGATGATCTCGGCGATGGCGTGCTCGAGCCGGTCAGCCGCCTCGCCCTCGTTGAGGTGGCGCAGCATCAGGACACCGGACAGCATCATGGCCATCGGGTTGACCTTGTTCTGGCCCGCGTATTTGGGCGCGCTGCCGTGCACCGGCTCAAAGCAGGCATACTCGTCGCCCAGGTTGGCCGACGGGGCCACGCCCAGGCCACCCACCAGGCCGGCGCACAGGTCGGACAGGATGTCGCCGAACAGGTTGGGCAGCACCAGGACGTCATAATCCTCGGGCTTCTGCACCAGCTGCATGCACATATTGTCGACGATGCGGTCATTGAACTGGATATCAGGATACTGCTCAGCCACCTTCCGGGCCGTCTCCAGGAAGAGGCCGTCGGTGTGCTTGCAGATATTGGCTTTGTGCACCGCGGTCACCAGTTTGCGCTTGTGAGCCCGGGCGTACTCAAAGGCTCGCTTGCAGATGCGCTCGGAGTTATGGATGGTGATGACCTTCAAGGTCACAGCCGAGTCCTCGCGCAGATTCCAGCCGGCGATGTCCTTCACGGCCTGACGGAACTTATCCATCTCGGGAGTGTGGACCTGAAGCTCGAGTCCCGAGTAGAGGTCTTCCATGTTCTCGCGAAAGCAAATGATGTCGACGTTTTTGTAGAGGGTGCGCACGCCCGGGTAATACTTGGCAGGGCGGAAGTTGCAGTTCAGGTCGAGCTCGCGACGCAGGGCCACGTTGACCGAGCGGAAGCCTTTGCCGATAGGGGTGCCCATCGGGCCTTTGAGAGCGACTTTGTTGCGCCGCACCGAATCGAGCACGTGGACGGGCAAGGGCGTGCCATGCTCTTCCAGAGCGCGCTCGCCTGCAATCTGCTCCTCCCAGTCGATCTTCACGCCGGTTGCGTCGAGAACGCGCACCGTGGCCTCAGTGATCTCCGGCCCGGTTCCGTCGCCGGGAATCAAGGTTACCTTATGACCCACTGTGTTGTACCTCTTTCTAGACTGTTGAGCGTTACGTGATGAAGGTTTTGCCTGTCCTTCGGGGCGCCGGCATAAAAGTCTATCGGCCCAGGTTGGCGCACGACCCTCATGGTGTAAGGAAGCTCGGGGTTTCTTCGCTGAACGCCGCGATCCTCTTCAGCGCGAGACCTGAATGGCCACGCTCTTCATTCCGTGACGGCCGAGCTCGCCCAGAGTCTTCACCGAGCACAGCAGAGTCAGCATGTCCTGGGCCTGCAGGGTCACGCTGGCGGCCGGGTGCGGCTGGGCTGCCTCCCCCCGGCGGTGGACGACAACCGTGACCAGGGCATCGGCCTCGAACTCCTCCAGGGTCTTGCCCACATAGCGTGAGCCCGGCTCCACCTCGAGCTCCACCACATTGAGCAGCTCGTCCCCCACGTAGAACGAGTGCATGACCCGCTTATCCACGGCCGCCAGGGCTACCGCCGGGGCGGCCAGGTGAGAAGTGCTGAAGGCCAGGTGGATGCCAAAAGCCGATTGCACTTTCTGGGCCAGCTCAGGATCGAACATGCGCACGACGATGCGAATTCCGGGGTTCCGCGAGCGGGCGTTGATGGCCGTCTCCAGGTTGGCCAGGTCGTCGTCGGTGGCGATGATAATGGCCTTTGCTCTGGTCACGTTCAAGGATTCCATCAACAGCTCGTCGCGAGCATCACCCACCAGCACCGGGATGTCCAGGCGCTTGATGTACTCGATGAACTTGCTCTCGCGGGCCACGCAGACAAAGTCCTCGCCGAGCTGGTGCAGCTCCTGAGCGATGCGGTAGCCGACATGGCCGAGCCCGCACAAGATGATATGGTTGGAGTAGGTGGATGCCAAGACAACCTGCCATTTCTCCCCGCGCATGGACTTGTTGAACAAGAGCACGCCGAAACGGAGCAGCCCCTCAGCCAGAAATCCCAGCCCGACCAGCGGAACCGCAAAGAACATGAAACGCAGCCCCGGCTCGTTGGCGGGCGGGAAATCCAGCTCGGGCTGGAAGAAGATGAGCGTGAACATCGCATAACAGCCCTGCCAGAAGTCCACCGGCGGGCTGTGGAAACGTTGCAGGGCCCAGCCCCCGGTCGCGATCAGCAGATTGAATCCGAGGATGGACCAACCAAACTGCTTGAGCAGAATGCGCAGATCGCGGGCCTGGGCCGATATCTGACGACGAAAGCGGCGCCAACTGCTGTGCGGTTTCACGGGCCGGCCTTCTGTCCGGCGGGACTACTTTCCTGGAGCCACCACGCGGATTTCGCTCACTCGCCCACCGAGAACCTGAAATCCGATCCCCTTGCGGGTGTAGAAGTAGAAATCCGTGCTTTTCTGATAGCCGGACCCGAACTCTTTCTCCACCTCCTTGAGACTGGAGCCCACCTGCACCCCTTGCCTGGAGATGAAGTCGCCCGAGGTCACGATGACCGCCTTGATCTTTCCCTCGGAGGCGAGCACCCCCACGCCCTGCTCGGTGTAATTCCAGATCTCCCCGGGAATACCCGAGAGTGGTGTGGTTCGGGGCGGAGCTCCCCAGGCCTGGCGCACCGGAGCGCAGGGGGCCCCCAGTTTCAGATCGCCCACCCGCTGGCCGGGAACGATCTGGCGGTCTCCCAGAAACGGGCGCTGCTCTTCCGGCTTGAAGACAAACACGTGGGTCACCTTGTCTTGATGGAAGCTGAAGGCCAGCCCCTTCTGGGCGTAGCTCACGTTGCCCGTGCCCCGGGCCAGGCCCGTGCCGTAGGCCTGCTCGACCTGGGCCCGACTCGAGCCCACGCCCAACCCCTCGGGGGTGCGGTACTGGCTGCTGGTGACGTTGACCCCGATCACCTTGCCCGAGCTTCCCACGAAGACCACCACCCCGAAGCGCGGGTACTTGTAAAACTTCGATTCGGGGTCGTTGGGGCTGGACTCGACCTGGTCGGTCTTGCCCAGGGCCGCCTCGATGTCGGCCAGGGTGACGCCCAGCTTGACCTTGCCCACCCCGACGCCAGGCTGAATCGGCGGCACTGCCAGCAGCACCGTGGTGAGCATGACCATAAGGAGCAGGCAGCGTCTCAAGCGGTGGTCGGCCCGGCCCCCCAGGGCGCAGCGCCGAACTCTTCTCGAAGCCGGTCGGCATACTGCGAGGCATAAATGCAGACCCGACCCAAAAGATCGATGGCCTGCTCGGACTCGAGATCCTGGATGGGTCTCACCGAAACCACGTAGACGTCCTCTCCCACCGTGGCCAGCGAGGCGCTGACCATCTCCGAGTTCAGGTCGAGCAGGCGGCGGCAGAACTCGAGCTGACGCTGGCGAGGAATCTGGAGAATCGGTGCCGAGACGCGAATGTAGGCATTGCCCTCGGCCTCGAACACGCTCAACACGACCAGCTGGTTGGCTTTGATGGGGAGCACCCAGGAGAAGGATCCCTCGCCCCTGGAGAGGACGTGTCGGGTCGGGTCGACGCCATGGGAGCGCAGCAGATTCTCGACCAGCAGGGTGGACCGCTCGAGCGGAGTCCCTGGCCGGATCAGGCGTACGACCGTGTTGCTGGACTCGTGCTCGATCACGCTGGGTCCTCCCTCCGGCTCCGTAAGAGCATGATTCGGCGCCGGCTCCCCCCTCTCCCGCCGCGTAGTGCAAAACGCCCATCCTCCTGCGCGGCTTGACGTGCTATGATATTCTTACAAAGCTGTAAAATTTTCGACAATCCTTTGAGGTGTGATATGTCAGTTAGCGTCCAGACCGTTCCTGGTGGCAATTTCCTGGTCGAGGAATCCAGCCCAAAGGAGCTGTTTACCCCCGATGAGCTCTCCGAAGAGCACCGCATGATTATGGATACCGCCCGGCGCTTCATGCTCGACGAGGTGATGCCCAAAGCCGAGCAGTTGGAGAAGTGTGACCTTGAGCTGCTGGTCAAGCTGCTCAAGAAATCGGGCGAGCTGGGGCTTCTGGGGGCAGAGATCCCTGAGGAATACGGCGGAATGGGCCTGGACCTGCTCAGCTCGATGCTGATCTCCGAGGAAATCGGTCGCCTGGCCTCATGGTCGGTCTCCGTGGGCGGCCACGCCGGCATCGGAACCTACCCGGTGCTCTACTTCGGCAACGAGGAGCAACGGAAAAAGTGGCTTCCTCTGCTGGCCACGGGTGAGCTCATCTCGAGCTACGGCCTGACCGAGCCCCACTCGGGCTCGGATGCCCTGGCGGCCCGCACCAAGGCCGAGCTCAGTGAGGATGGTCAGCACTACATCCTCAACGGCAGCAAGATGTGGATCACCAATGCGGGCTTTGCCGACCTGATGATGGTCTTCGCCAAAGTGGACGGCACTCAGTTCAGCTGCTTCATCGTGGATACAAAGAGCCCCGGCTTCACGCTGGGCGCCGAGGAAAAGAAGCTGGGCCTCAAGGGCTCCTCCACCCGGGGCGTGACCCTGGAGAATGTGAAGGTTCCCAGGGAGAACCTGGTGGGCGAAGTAGGCAAGGGCCACAAGATCGCCCTCAACGTGCTCAACATCGGGCGCTTCAAGCTGGGCGCCTGGTGCATCTCAGGCTCGAAGTTCGCCCTGAACGACGCCATTAAATACGCCAAGGAGCGCACCCAGTTCGGCAAGCACCTGGCCGAGTTCGGCGCCCTGCAAGAGAAGTTCGGCCAGATGGTTACCCTCATCTGGGTGGGCGAATCGATGAACTACCGCACTGCTGGCCTGATCGAGAAAGCCCTCACCTCCGTCGACAAGAAGGACTCCCAGGCCGTGCTGCGCGGTATCGAGGAGTATGCCGCCGAGTGCGCCATCCTCAAAGTGTGGGGCTCGGAGGCGCTGGACTACGTGGTGGACGAGTGCGTGCAAATTTTTGGCGGCTACGGCTACTCGCAGGAGTATCCCGCCGAGCGCCCCTACCGCGACTCGCGCATCAACCGCATCTTCGAGGGCACCAACGAGATCAATCGTCTGACCATCACGGGCACCCTGCTCAAACGCACCATGAGCGGTCGCCTGAACCTGATGGACGCTCTGGTGGAGGTGCAAAAAGAGCTTGAGGGCGGCGTTTCACCTGCCCCGGGCACGGGCCCGCTGGCCCGCGAGAAGACCCTGGTGCAGGCGAGCAAGTCAGGCGCTTTGCTGTGCGCGGGCGTGGCCATCAACGCCATCGGCATGGATTCGCCCGAGGAGAAGCACCAGGAAGCTCTGATGCGTATCTCCGATCTGGTGATGGAGGTCTTCGCCCAGGAAAGCGCCTGGCTGCGCTGCCAGAAGCTGATCGATTCGCGCGGCGAGGACAAAGTGCAGATGCAGATCGACATCACGCGCACCTACGTCAACGACTCGGTCGACAAGGTGCGCCGTATCGGCCGCAACTTGCTGGCCACCGTCTCCGAGGGCGAAGCACTGGAAGAGTCGCTCGAGCAGCTCGACCGGCTGCTCAAGCACACTCCCATCAACACCGTGCGCACCCGCCGCCGCATCGCCGAGCGAGTGCTGGAGGCCGGCCGCTACCAGGTTTGATTGACCCGGTCCAAGCCATGTGTTACGGTGGGGTACATGAAAGACCACCACCTCTCGATCCGGATGTCGGCCGAGCAGAAAGAGTCGCTTGAAGCAAAGGCGCGCGAGCTGGGCATGACCTGCGGTCAACTGGCTCGCAAGCTTCTGGCGCTGGGCTCGGGAGTAGCCGAGGAGGCCCCCTCCTCGGCTCGCGCCTCTCACGAGCCCGGTCAGGCCCGCTCGCGAGAGGCCGAGCTGCGCTGGTTGCGAGAGAATCGCACCCAGCTGAACGCGTACGGAGGACAGTGGCTGATTCTCGAGGGGGATCGCCTGGTAGCCCACGGGTCCGACTACCTGGATGTCCTGCGTAAAGCTCGCGAAAAGGGCGTGGTCGTGCCCTTCGCCTACCGGGTACCCGAGCTCGAGGGCGAAGTGGTCTGGATGGGACTATGAGCTTGCAGCTCAGCTTTACCGAGCGCATCACCTTCCAGGATTCACCCGGGGCCCTGGTCACGCTTTCACTTGCTGACTACGAGGTGGATATGCCTGTCCTGATTGACACCGGGGCCGAGCTCAGCCTGCTGGACGGAGTGCACGCTCGCTCGGCCGGACTGGAGATCTTTCAGGGCCGCCCCAGGGCCTTTCAAGGCTTTCTCGGGGCTCGCACCGTGGCCTACCAGCATCCGGCCCGGTTGCGCCTTGGCTCGCTGCGGCTCGATTGCGAGCTCGCCTTCAGCACCCAACCGCTGCTCCGCCAGGTGCTGGGCCTGGATGTGCTGCAGCATCTTCGGTTCGGGCTCGATCAGCGAGCCCGAGAGATGTTTCTCGCAACTCGGCCCGGCTGAGCTGCCAGTGCAAACGCCGGGCAGGCATCCCTCCGGCCGTGGGGAATGCGAGCTGATGCGCCTGATTCTCCTCGTCCTGCTCCTGGCCGCCACCAGCCTGGCTCAGCCGGTGCGCGAGTGGACGGTGGACGCCTGGGTCTCGTCCCCCATCGACGAGATGAGCGGACTGGCCGCCAGCCGCAAGAATCCGGGCGTGATCTGGACCCACAATGACTCGGGGGACGAGGCGCGGGTCTTTGCCATCAACAAAGAGGGCAAGATCCTGGGCGAGCACCGCATCGAGGGGGCGAAGAACTCCGACTGGGAAGACATCGCCTGCGACGGCGGCAAGCTCTACATCAGCGATCTTGGCAACAACTCCAACAAACGTAAGGACCTGGCCATCTACGTGGTGGATGAGCCAGCGCCCGAGGGCGACTCTCCCATCACTGGCTTCACCCGCTGGCCGGTGGCCTTTCCCGAGCAGGGCGAGAAGCCCGAGTATGACTGCGAGGCCCTCTTCATTGCCAACGGCACCGTTTACGTGCTCACCAAGGAGCGCACCGTGTGGCTCAAGCAGAAGGTTCCCGGACGAGCTTCCCGCCTTTATCGGCTGGACACGCACTCCACCGAGCGGGTCAACCAGCTCACTCTGGTGGAGCGGCGCACCGCTCTGGGCGGGTGGGTCACGGCCGCCGACCTCTCCCCCGATGGCCGCACGCTGGCCGTGCTGTGCCAGCGGCCCATCCCGGCCCTCTGGCTCTTTGAGCGCCCTTCCGATTCAGACCACTTCCTGTCCGGCAGAGCAAAGCGCTTGCTGCTCAACCGCGCTGGCCAGATCGAGGCCATC
>QWHO01000323.1 GCA_021404945.1 bacterium CPR1 | reverse complement strand
AAACCCGAATGATCAGCTTTTGCAGCTCGTCGAACATCTCCAGGCTGTGAGGCTCGGTCGATTGGGCCGAGGCCGGCAGCCAGAGACAAAGCAAGAAAACCAGCACCATACGCATGGCCGCCACGGTTCGACCCCGCCATTCCGGTTCCCCTGTCGCGCCCGGCACACATTCTCGCCATCGCCCCCGGGACCGCCCTGACCGGGCTGGAGGCCGGGGGAATCGCTCGGGAGGGCGTCCGCCTCCCCAATGATGCAAGAGTCCCCTGAGAGGGCTCTTGCGTCATCCCTCGCTCAACTGGACCTCGAATGTGTTGAGCGTTACGTGCTGAAGGTTTTGCCTCTCCTTCGGAGGCGCCTCCACACAAATCTGTCGGCGCGATTTACTGCAAAACCTTCAGCACTTCACTTTAGAAGTCCGGCCGCAACCCCCATGTGGTGTCGGAGGAGCTACGCTCTCGGGGGCCCCTGCCCCCGCCTCCACCACAAGATATTGCAGGCGGCCGGACTTCCAGCACAATAGGATGGGCGTCGCGCTGCCGGCAAACTGTGTCAAGGGGGTTTCCGGCCGCGCTCCTAGTCGCGCTTGTGGGCCTTGTGGATCATCACCATGATGTCCTGGGCGGCCGAGCAGTAGGGCATCACGCGTCGCTCGGTCATCTGGGCAATCTCTTCTTGCAGTGCGGTATCGGTGGGATCCATGAAGGCCACCTGGATGCGCTCTTTGTCTTCCGCAAAAGGCACGGCCTGGTGCTTCAGAGCCCACTCCTTGTCGAGCCGGCGGGCCGCCTTCTTGTCAAGATCGACGGCCTCCACGTCGATGTAATCGGTTCCCAGATAGCGTGCCAGGGCGCTGGCCGCGGCCTTGCGCGGGAAAACGTAGTCGGTGAGCACTGCCTGGAGCACGTCTTCTGACTCTTTGACACGCTCGAGCTGCGCCGCTGTGAGCAACTGGTCTTCCAGCAAAATCTCGGTGAAGGGCTTCTCCCGCGGGCTGCGACGCACGAGATCGAGCATGTCGATCACGTTCTTGCGACTCAGCGAGGTGGCCGGCTTGAGTCGGTTGACCAGGCGGATGTTCTCCTTGCGGCGCGCATGAATCTCTTCGTCGTTGAGGACGCCTTCCTCGAAGAAGTTGACCACCATGCGGTCGCCAAAGTCCGACAACGAGCGGAAGTTCTCGATGCGCCAGCGCTTGCCCCCCGAAGGGAAGGCACCGTCGCGGCAGGTGTCCAGGCTGGCCAGCAGCTCCTGGTGACCGGCCAGCGGCTGGCGGGCCAGCTCGGCGATGCGCTCGTCGAAAAAGGCAAAAATACGCGTTTCTTCGTCCTCGGGATCGACCAGCAACCCTCGAGCCCCGTTGGCGATGGCCTCATCCAGCTTGTCGGCGGTCTCGGCACCGATGCGCCCCTTGAAGTCAACCTCGCGCGAGACCAGCTTCTCCTTGGGGTCAATCATCTCCGAGGGGATGGGCGGGGGCATCTGGGCCGCCAGTCGGGGGCGGGTGGAAGCCCCCCTGGCCTTCTCGTCCTTGGCTTTGCCTTTGAACAGTGAACCCATGCGGGCAGTTCCCCTCAGTCGAGGCTCAGTACCGGGCGCTGGACGAGCAACGTAATGACCTCCCGCGCCGGAAGGGCTTTCACGACCTGAGAGAGCTTTCCCTCCAGGCCTAACTCCTGCACTTCCTCGGCCAGGCAGTAAACTTCCCGGCCCTCCAACAACGAGGAATCCACCAGCAACCCGCGGGCCAGCAGCACCAGACCGGCCTCTTTATCGGCTGCCAGCAAATCCAGGATGTCCTTGCGGGGACAGTCGCTCAGCACATATAGCGAGGAAGACATTACAGATTCAACTGCAGCTCGGCGCGTCGCCCGAGCTCCAGCAACTCCTCTTGAGATGCCAGCTTGACCTCGATTGCCAGGTCTTCGGGCTTGAGGCCCAGGCGCTCGAGGCTTTCCTTCTGGACGTGAATCGGTACCGGATAGGCCCGGGCGGCCCGGTAGTAGCGCATCCAACCGTCCTTGTGAGGCTTGACAGCGGTGAGCACTCCCTCGCCCAGCAGAACCACCTCGACCTGGTGACCGCGATAGCCCGAGGCCAGGGCCACGGCCGTGCGCAACAGCTCGTTGAGAGCCTGAGCACCCGACCAGCGACAGACGGAGATTAAAATCTTCTTGCCTCTCACAGGCTGATCACCCGATCGGACCGGTTCAGAAGATCAGAGAGCTCCATGGCGCCTCCAAAACGCACCCCGTCCAGGAACTGAGCTTTGGATACCAGTCCGCGGGCACGAGCACAATTTTCGTGAGCGATGACCTGCACCCCTCGGGCCAGCAGGGCGGCCCACCAGCTCGACGCCGAGCCCTGAGCCCCCTCGGTGGGCTGCTGCTCGCGCAAAGGTTGGTAAACTCCGTCCCGGCGACAGAAGACGCTGACCTCGCAGCCCTGCTCCAGAGCCCCCAGGGCCAGATGATAGAGCGTGCGCGCTCCAGGTAGGGCCCGGGGCGGACGACTCAGGATAAAGGTGATGCGCGACAAACTTCAGACCTCCCAGCACCGCTCCTGATCGCGGCCAACCACCAGATAATGCCAGCCCCCATGGGCCTGCTGGCGGTCGACCGCGGACAGGTTTGCCGGGCCTTCGGGGTGAGAGTGGTACACTCCTAGAATCTCCAGGGCCAAATTGCGAGCCCGACGGAGGACCGAGAGGCTCTCCTCGGGGGGGATCAGATACCCTCGAATCGGGTCTCGATGGGCATTGCGGACGGGGAAAAGCTGCTCCACCCGGCCCGCTCGCCCGAGCATGAATCCGCAAATCTCCCGAGGCGCGGCCGCCTGCGCGCGCTGGCGCAACTCGCCCATCTGCCCTTCGGATAAAGTCAGCAAGGAGCGGTGGCCCCGGGCGCGTAGTGGCTCTGCACGTAATCTTCCACCATCTCCAGAAAGCGCTCGGCGATATCGTCGCCTTTCAGGGTGGCAACTTTCTGCCCATCGGCATAGACCGGGGCCGAAGGGGTCTCCCCCGTGCCTGGCAACGAGAGCCCGATGTGGGCCCCCCTGGCTTCTCCCGGGCCATTCACCACGCAGCCCATGACGGCCACCTTCATCTGCTCTACGCCCTCGTAGCCGGCCGCTTTCCACTCGGCCATGCGTCGCTTGAGATGGCCCTCCACCTCCAGGGCCAGCTCCTGAAAGAGCGTACTGGTGGTGCGACCGCACCCGGGGCAGGCGGTGACGCGCGGGGTGAAGTCGCGCAGACCGATGTTCTGCAAGATCTCGCGACAGATTTCGACCTCCCGGGCGCGGTTCTCGCCCGGGGCGGGGGTGAGCGAGACGCGGATAGTATCGCCGATGCCATCCTGCAGCAGCAGGCCCAGGGCAAGGCTCGAGGAGACGATCCCCTTGAGCCCCATGCCGGCTTCGGTGAGGCCTACGTGCAAGGCGTAGCGGCAGCGTTTGCTGAGCTCGCGATAGACGTGGACCACCTCTTGCACCTCGCTGACCTTGGCCGACAAGACGATCTTGTTGGCCGGCAGCCCGTACTCCTCAGCCATCGTCGCCGAGCGCAGCGCACTCTCAAGCATGGCCTCCAGAAAAACCTGCTTGGCCCCTCTGGGCGAGCCGGCGGCCAGATCGGCCTCGATCAGCTCTTGCAAGAGAGCCTGATCCAGAGAGCCCCCGTTGACGCCGATCCGCACGGCCTTTCCGTGCTCGACGGCGGCCTGGATCATCGTCTTGAAATTGGTGTCGTGCTGCTGGCCGACCCCCACGTTGCCAGGATTGATGCGATACTTGTCCAGCGAGCGCGCGCACTCAGGGTGGCGCACCAGCAGACGATGCCCGTTATAATGAAAGTCTCCAATCAGAGGCACCTGGCAGCCGGCGGCTCGCACTCGCCTCACGATCTCGGGGGTCGCCTCGGCGTTCTCGCTGTCCTTGACCGTGAAACGCACCAGCTCGGAGCCGGCTTCGGCGAGCTCGAGCACCTGGTTGACGGTGGACTCGACGTCGGAGGTATCGGTGTTGGTCATGCTCTGGACGCGCACGGGATTGGACCCTCCCATGGTCAGCTCACCGATCTTGACTTCATGCGATTTTCGCAGCTTAATCACGAATGAATCACCCGGCTATCCTTGAGTTTTCTTCCGCATCCAGACGGCCGGACTGTCAGTTCTCTGCGGGTTCAGGCGCTCCTGCCTGCAGCTGACCCTGGACCACCCGGTAGATCTGGGGCGTTCCGTCGCTCGAGCGCCAGGCCAGCATATCAAAGCTCTGGCCGGCCTCACAGCGGACCACCTCGGCTCGCGCCAGGTCGAGCGGTCGACCGGACTCAAGCCGAGGCCACTCGGTCAGGCTGACGAAGTGGGCGGCTCCCTCCCCCACCACCTGCGCCTGCAGGTCCCCGTCCACCAGCACGGCAGTGGCCTCATCCACCCCCAGGCCACGCGAGCCCGGCTCGCGGCTGAGAAAGACCAGCAGCCGTCCCAGTCGCTCGCGTTCGGAGAAGTGGCTGTCGGTGATGACCTGATCCAGCGCCTCAGCTTCCAGAAAGCGGGGGGCCAGGGTCACCTTGGGGCCGAGCGGGTCGGCCAGAGCCTCTTGAGAGGTGACGGTATCCCGAGCGGCAGAGAAGTAAGGGTCACCCAGCAGAGCCAGCCCGGCGCTGGTTCCCCCTACAGGGATTCCGCGGTCGAAGGCCTGCTGCACCGCTTCTTGCAGCGGAGTGCCCTCAAACAGCTGAAGATACTGGTATTGGTCTCCACCGGCGAAGAAGATGGCTTCCGCGTTCCGGACGCGCTCCACCACGAAGGGGTCGAAAGAGCCCTCACGCTCTTTCATGCAGAAAGTCTCCACCGAATCGGCTTTTCGTCCGTCACTGAGGGGCAGATTGGCCAGGTAGTCGTTGTAGCCGTCCGCTCCCGAGGCGCGAATCACGACGATGTCGCCCGCGTCGCTGCGGTCGAGCAGCCAGGTCATGGCCTGGTCCTGGTCGGCTCCCCCGCCTGCCAGCACCAGTCCTGGACGGGGCCGTGCGGCGATGTCGGAGGCGTTTCCGGTCAGATAATAGTCATAGGTCGGCTGGGAGATATGCACCTGTCCAGGGTACCCGGCCACTCCGAAAGAACCCTGAAGGCTGTGGACGTAACCGCGCTCAAGGGGATGGAGCTGGAGGGCCGCTACCGGCTGGGAGCCTGCCGGGGCTCGGGCAGCTTTGGCACCGTCTATGAGGCCGAAGAGATCCTGCGCGGCAAGCGCATCGCTCGCTGCTGCGTCAAGCTGCTTCTGCCCGAGAGCGACGACGAGCCCGAGCTCCTGCGCGAGATCGGCCACATGGCCCGGTTGAGCCATCCCCACATCATCGCTTACCGGGGCTGCGGCGAGGTGCGCCAGGGGAAGCTGGCTGGCAGCCTGTATCTTGCCATGGAGCGAGCTGAGCGCTCGCTGCGAACCGATCTCGAGCGCTCCGCCCTGCCTCCCGGCGAGCTGTTGGAGGTGGTGCAGGCGCTGGCCGAAGGGCTCAGCTTTCTGCACGAGCGCGCTGTCGTGCACCGTGACGTCAAGCCGGATAACTTGCTGCTGGTCGATGGGGTTTGGAAGCTCAGCGACTTCGGCCTCACCCGCACACTCAAGAGCCTGGCCCGCCTGGGTCCGCTGCCGGGAGGCACGGCCGAGTACATGGCCCCCGAGATCTTCTCCGGCCGCATCGGACCCGAGGTGGACCTGTGGGCGCTGGGAGTGATCGTGCAAGAGTCCCTGACCGATCAGTTCCCCTACCCCGACAGCCAGGAGGTGGATCTCAAGCAGTACGTGCTATGGCACGATCCGATCGTGGAAGCCTCGCTGCTCGACCCCTTCGGCTGGCTGGCCCGGGGATGCTTGCAGCCCGACCCCTCGCTTCGCCTGACTGCTTGCGAAGTGCTCGAGACGCTGAGTCACTTCCGAGCCGGTCGCCTGGTCTCGGCCGGCTGGTTGGACGAGTGCGACCGACTGGTCTTTCGGGGGGCCTACCAGGCGGCGCTGGGACGTCTGCGCAAGCTGGTGGTCCTGGACCCATCCAGCAGCGAGAACGTGGCCGGACGCTACGATCAGTTGCTGCACCTGGGGCTTCCGGACGAGTTGATGGGGCAACTGCACCTGGATCTGGGCAAGATGTGGCTGACCGGCGGACATTCCGAAAGGGCCCGCCAGATCCTGGAGGACGGGAGGCGACTTTATCCCGACACACCCGGGCTGCTATTAGCCCTGGGCGAGTGCTATCGGCGGGTACTGCCGCCCAGCGCCGAGGTGCTGGAGCTGGTGGCTGGCCTCTACGAGCAGAGCGGGCAGCCGCGCCAGGCTGCAGGCGCCTATCGCGAGCTGCTGGGAATGCTGTCGGGCGGATCGCGTGCTCGCATTTTGGGGCGACTCAATCAGCTGGGCGTGGTATAATCTTCGGGTGAGTCGCAAGGTCGAAGGGGGCGGTTCGAGTCCGCCGTCACGAAAGCCAGAGAAAGCCAGAGAGAGCAAGGAGAGCAGGGCTCCTGCCAGGGCTCAGGAGACGAAACCCGCCAGCCCCAAGCAGATGAGCCCGACGGGTCTGGCCACGGCCAGCCGCTCCCAGGAGGCCAACGGGAAGCTGGGTGAGTCCTGGCAGGGAGTACAAGGGGGAAGCTCTTCAAGTGGCGCCGATCAACTGGTTTCGGCTTGGGGCAGCGATCAGAAGTATCGCCCCGACGAAGCGTCGGACAAGAATCCATCGAGGAGCTCGTCGCAAAGAAACGGCTTCAGCACGAAGGCGCGCGATATCGAAAGCCGGCTAGGAGTCGACTAACGAGCGCGAGACGCAACTCGTGCGCCCACTGCTGGTTGGATGTCGCCGCGCAGAATGCCCAGTCGCGATTGAATGTCGCGACGCAACGCACCGCTCGCTCGCTCACCAGCCATTTCGTAATAGACTTCGGCGGCGCTCGTGCGGCCTGTGGCGATGGCTCGCTCGGCATCGGCGATCAAGCTTAACGCTGCGGAGTTTTGCGCGGAGTTTTGAACAGGGGCGTCGCTCGATGAATCGATGCCTTGTGCAACGAACGATCGACTACGAACTCCACCAGCGGTCGTTCCGGCGCGCCGCGCCACATGGCGATCGATGAACGCAGCTCGCTGTGCTGTCGCCGGGCCAGTGACCGACGCAGCGCCGCCGGCGAGCGCGCGGCGCGCGCGACCTTCCGCCAGTACTGCTTCATCCAACTCGGCCATATCGAGAATCGTGGCATGCGCGGTGATGCCGCCAGCGCTCGCTGCTGAGCCTATCGCTCGGCTGCCAAGCAGCCGGCCGGGGCCAATGCCCCGCGACGTGGATCCAGAACTCGATCGCCCAATTCCACCCAAATAGGCTGAGCCGCCATCGGGAACGGAAACGGTGGTTGCCACGCTCGTGACGCCGACCGACGGCAATTGCACGACTTGCGCAGCGCCACATTCGACGAAACACGCCACCAGCGCCATACTCAAAGTCGCCAGCAGCCAACGATCAACGCAC
>QWHO01000322.1 GCA_021404945.1 bacterium CPR1 | reverse complement strand
ACTCGGTCCAGGTGACGCGCACCTCAATCGACTTGCGGTCAGGATCGACGTCGGTGACTTTGATGTGGTAGTGGTAAATGAGAGTATTTTCGCAGCCCCGCAGGGTCGTCTTCATATACAGCTCTTTGTCGGTATCCGGGTCGCCAGTGTTGTCCATCCCGTCCACCCCGAAGAAACCGCGGGCCAGGCACTCTTCCATCTGGCGCTCGGCCAGGAAATTCCCGGCCATCCGGGTGCGGGCTTTGGCGACCGAGCGCGCGTGGGTGATCCAGACACTCATCAGGCTCAGCATGATGGTAGAGAAGATCAGGCTGGTGACCATTATCTCCAGGAAGTTATAGCCACGACGCCGATCCCGGAACATACCCAAAGTGTAGCATACGGTCGGAAAGCCTTCAATGAAGAAGGCACTGCTGGTCGCGAGGCGAAGCCGCTTCAATGCAGTTACCCGTTGGTCCCGTGCGCTCTCAGTTGGCCGACTCCCGGGGCCGATTCGGTGCTTACGGTGGGCGATTTGTTCCCGAGACTCTCATCACCGCCCTTCAGGAGCTTGAGGCGGGTTATGCCAGGGCCTGCGCCGACGAGTCGTTCTGGAGCGAATTGTCGGCCCACCTGAGCCTGTTTGCCGGCCGGCCCACCCCCCTTTACCCGGCCGAGCGGCTTACCGCTCACTGGGGCGGAGCGCGGGTCTGGCTCAAGCGCGAAGACTTGAACCACACTGGTTCGCACAAGCTGAACAACTGCCTGGGGCAGGCGCTGTTAGCTCGTCGTATGGGGAAGCGTCGCATTGTTGCAGAGACCGGGGCAGGGCAGCACGGTGTCGCCACCGCCACCGTGTGCGCCCGGTTTGGACTTGATTGCGTGATCTACATGGGGGCCGAGGATGTGCGTCGCCAGGCCCTCAATGTCTATCGCATGGAGCTCCTGGGGGCCAGGGTGGTGAGCGTGGAGTCGGGCTCACGCACCCTCAAGGATGCCACCAACGAAGCCATGCGCGACTGGGTGGCCACGGTCGACGACACCCACTACATTTTAGGCTCGGTGGTCGGCCCTCATCCCTTCCCGACGCTTGTGCGTGACTTCCAGGCGGTGATCGGACGCGAGGCATCCACCCAGCTCGGTCGATCGCCCGCGGTGGTGGTGGCCTGCGTGGGCGGGGGCTCCAATGCCGCTGGAATGTTCGCCCACTTCGTCGACCAGAGCGGAGTGCGACTGGTGGGGGTGGAAGCCGGCGGCTTCGGCACCGGTCCAGGCCAGCACGCCGCTTCGCTCAGCTCGGGTGAGCCGGGCATCTTGCACGGAGCCCTCACTTACTTGCTGCAGGATGCTCAGGGGCAGGTGCAGGCCACTCATTCGGTGTCGGCCGGACTGGATTATCCCGGGGTGGGCCCCCAGCACAGCTTCTGGAAAGACAGCCGGCGGGTGGAGTATGTGGCGGTCTCCGATCGGGAAGCCCTGGATGCGTTCGTGCTGCTGTGCCGGTTGGAGGGCATCGTGCCCGCTCTCGAGTCCGCTCACGCCCTTGCCTGGTGCCAGCGCGAGGCTTCCTCCATGAGCCCGGATCAGGATCTGCTGGTGTGCCTGTCGGGTCGCGGCGACAAGGACGTTGCCGAAGTGCGGCGCTTGCTGGGAGATGGGCAATGATCAGCCTGCCGGAGCGGTCGGTGATCCCCTACCTGACGGCCGGGTGGCCTGGTGAGCAGGCCTTTCTGGAGGCGGCCGCAGCGGCTGCTCGGGCTGGCTGCCCCCTGTTCGAGGTCGGCATCCCCTTCAGCGACCCGGTAGCTGACGGACCGACCATCCAGCGGGCCTCCCAACAGGCGCTGGAGAGCGGTGTGACGGTCGAGCGCTCGCTCGAGTTGATCCGCCGGGCGGTGGAACTGAGTGGGCTCCCGGCCGTGGCCATGACCTACGCCAATCTGGTCTATCGGCGAGGATACGAGAAGTTCTGCCAGGACCTGGCAGCCGCCGGTGGGGTGGGGCTGATCGTGCCCGATCTGCCCCTGGAGGAGTCGGACGAGCTCGAGGCGGCCAGTCGGAGGGCAGGGATCGATCTGGTCCAGCTTGCGACCCCTACGACTCCGGTTCAGCGGTTGGAGCTTCTGGGCCAGCGCAGCCGGGGCTTTCTCTATCTGGTTTCAGTGCGGGGGGTGACCGGAAGTCGAGGCCGACTGGACGAGAATCTGGACGAGCTGATCGCCCGGGCGGTGGCCAGCTCCAGGGTGCCGGTCTGCGTGGGTTTTGGCATCTCGACTCCCGAGCAGGTGCGTCAGGTCACCCGGCAGGCTCGCGGCGTCATCGTCGGGAGCGCTCTGCTCGAGAGGTTGGAGCGGGGTGAGGATGTGGAAGCTTTCCTGAGAGGATTGACATGCTGATCGTCGTGATGGAGAAGCACGCCCCCGTGCGCCAGATCGGCGCGGTTCTCAAGGAAATTGAGGGGCTGGGGCTGCAGCCGCACCTGTCTCGGGGCGAGCACCAGACCGTCATCGGCTGCATGTTGAGCGGCGAGAGTGAACCCGTCAAGTCGCGCCTGGGCACCATGGAGGGGGTGGAGCGCGTCTTCCCGGCCAGTCGACCCTATCGTCTGGCCAGTCGTGAGTTTCGGCCCGAGGACAGCCTGTTCCACATCAGTGGAGTTCCTGTGGGAAGCTCTCGTCTGGCTATGATGGCCGGGCCTTGCGCGGTGGAAAGCCATGCCCAGCTGATGGCCGTGGCCGAGGTATTGACCGCCAGCAAGGTCCCCTTCCTGCGGGGGGGAGCCTATAAGCCGCGCAGCTCTCCCTACAGCTTTCAGGGCCTGGGACCCAAAGGTTTGGAGCTGCTGGCCGAGGTGAAGAGTCGCACCGGCCTTCGCATTGTGACCGAGTGTCTCACCACCGGCGACGTCGAATTGGTGGCGCGTTACGCGGACGTGATTCAAGTGGGTGCTCGCAATATGCAGAACTTTGCCCTCTTGCAAGAGCTGGGCCGGTGCCGGGTGCCTGTGCTGCTCAAGCGGGGCATGATGAGCTCGCTGGAAGAGCTCTTGATGTCGGCCGAGTACATTCTGTCCAAAGGAAACTCTCAGGTCATGCTCTGCGAGCGAGGCATCCGAACCTTCGAGCAGGCCACTCGCAACACGCTGGACATCAGCGCTGTTCCGGTGCTCAAGCGGCTCACCCACCTTCCGGTCATCGTCGACCCCTCCCACGCCGCTGGCGACCGCGCTCTGGTTCCGTCGCTGGCCCTGGCCGCCGTGGCCGCTGGAGCCGATGGGTTGATCGTGGAGACCCATCCCGATCCCGACCGGTCCGTCTCGGATGCCGCCCAGGCACTCAGCCTCCAGGCTTTCGCCGAGCTCATGCAGCGATCCGAGGAGGTGGCAAAGGCGGTAGGTCGCTCGTTTTACAATTAGTTTACAAAACCGACGTTTACGAACTCTTGCTGCGTCGTGAGATCCGGGTCAAGAGAGAACTTCAAGGAGGACCAGGGTTATGATGGTAGGAGCGTTTGCAGTAGCCGGGGCGGGAAATTTGCAGGAGAATCGCTTCGGTGGGCAGTGCTGCGGCCAGCAGAATCCACTCAAGCAGATGCTTCGAACCTTGATGCAAGTGCTTCGCGGCCTGACCGGCCAGCCCGGCTGTGGTCCTCACGGCCCCCACGGCCATCACGGCCATCACGGCCCCCATGGCCATCACTGCTTCAACCAGCAGAACCCGAACTTCGGACAGGGTGTCTTCGCCCAGGCCGGCGTCGGCAACGGTGGTGCATTCGCGGCCGCCGGCGCGGGTGGGCACGGGATCAGCGGCGGCCTGGCGGCCCGTGATCCTTTCGGGGGCGGAATCGCCGCCTCTCACGCCGCAGGCGAGGGCGGGCTGGCTCACAGCCTGGCCATCAAGGACCCGTTTGGTGGAGGCATCTCGCTGGCAGGGGCGGCAGGCACAGGCGGCCTTTCCCACTCGCTGAGCATCAAGCTGCCCTTCGGTGGGCCGTCCCTGAGCCTGGGCGGGGCCATCGGCGGTCTGCTCGGCTGAGGTGAGCTGCTGAAGGTCCGGCCATCGCCCTTTGAAGTGAAAGAGACGGGTCTAACCCGTCTCTTTCACAAACGTACTTGCATGCCGAAGCGCTCGATCAAGCTTTCCAGAAAGGAGAGCAGGTCGGGTAACTCCACCGGACGGAGCAAGCCTTCCGGCAGCCGGGTCGGTCGCGACCGGGCTAACTGCACCGCTAGCGCTGACAGGGTCAGACCCAGGTCCTTGCAGGCCGCTCCCTTTGCGGCTGCCAGGAGATCGACCCGATAGCGCTCGAGAAAGTAGAGGTCCACCAGCAGGCTGCCCTGGGCGCCGCCGGCCAGGCGCAGCAGTCGGTCGGCCGCAAGATCCTCCAGGGAATCAGCCCGGATCTCCTCTTCCACGGGCTTGCTGGCGTCGATCACATGGGCATGGTCCACCATCAGGTCGACCTCGTCATAGCGGATGAAGCCGGGGAGCACCTGGCGGGGCTGGCTGGCGACCTCGCTCTGAAGTCGCTCGAGCGCCTCCTGGCTGGTAACCACCAACTCTACCCGGTCCACCAAGCGATGGTGAAACCAGAAGCCAGCAAGAGCTGCTTCTCCGCCTACGAACCGCTCGTTCTGGCCCGGAAGATGCCTCTGAACGAACGCCCAGGCCTGGGGAGGGAACAACTCCGGGTTCCAGCCCAGCGGACGGCTCATCAAATGGGAGTGGGAGCCGTAGCTACGGCTCCCACCTCGGTGACTCGATATGTTGGGGCGCGGCACACTTCAGGGTTTGTTCGACATCCCTCCCGTCTTTTTACTCTTTCAGGTCGGTTAGATGCTTTCGAGCGAGCGGAAGCGCCTGGTGAAGTCCCGGATCTTCTCGCGCTCGAAGAAGCTGCACATCAAGGCCAGCTCGCCCCGGCACTCGCCTTCCACGATGAGGGCCGAGGTTACCCGGGCTTGCATCTCCAGCGTGCAGTGCCCGAGCAAGATCTGCAAATGCATCTCGTCACCCACCCCAAAGCGCGTATCGCTTCGGAAGTTGACCCGGGCGGGGGAGAGCAGGTTGGTCATTAAACGAACGGGCTCTGCATCCCAGGGTCGCTGGGCCATCATGATCAAAATGCGGTCCACTTTCGTCATGGGGACAAAATCGTCGGCGGGTGACATAGCCAGGCTTGCTTTGGCGGGAGTAGCCTCGGAGCGCGCCGTTGTCGGGAGACCTTTGAGCTGGTGAATCAGCTCTAGAGCTTGACGGGCTTTGCGCCCAAAGAATCCTGTCATCATAAATCACCTCTGCGAGAAGCTGGGGGAGGTTTCGTGCCCTCAGTATAGCCTGGTGACGGCTCTCGGGTCTGTGAGCGGGATCACACCTCGTCCAGCACCGAGAGTCGCAGGCTGGCCACAATGGTTTCCAGGGCCTGCCGGTGACTGTCCTGGAACTCGGCCGGGCAGTTATAGGAGAGCAGGGCCCAGGTGGCTTGATTTCCCACCACCCAGAGTTGCCAGAAGTGCTCTCCCTCGTTGTACTTGTAGGAAACCCCGTGGCTTCCATCGGCCTGGATGCTGGCCAGAGCGTCGGCAGCCACAGGGCGTCCTCGGAGGGTGAGAAAACCTGCCAGCATCCGGGAAAGATTGGGAAGGCGCGTGGGATCCTCCACGGCCTGGGCGGAGATGACCAGGGCGCCGGGAGCGCCCGGGGGGACGGCCGCTCCCCCATCGGGCTCGTTGTGCCAGCTCCAACCGGGCGGAAGGTCGAGGGCGAAAAGCCCGGTCGAATGAACGATTTCCAACATGTTAGACCCCAGTATAGCGGGCCCGGGGTCGGATCATCCAGCCCTGGCGGTACTGCTCCAGCGCGTGAGCGAGCCAGCCCGCCGTGCGACCAAGCGCAAACAGGGTCAGGGGAGCTCCTGGGGGCAGAGACAGGGCCCGGGCCAGGCTTACCAGCGCGAAGTCGAGCGAGGGAGGCCGCAGAAACAGGCTCTCGGCAGCCTGGAGCAGCTCTCGCCCCAGGGCGCAGGCCGTCACCTGGTGGAGCAGATGGCGCGCCCGGGGGTCTCCGTCGGGGTAGAGGGGGTGGCCGAAACCGGGGATCGGCTCGCCCCGGCGCAATCGGTCTTCCAGGGTGGGCCGGGCGCCGCGGTGGCTGGCCTCCTCGAAGAGTGCCGCCACCCGACGAGTGTGCCCCCCGTGACGCCCACCCTCCAGGGCCGCCAGGGCCGCGCCCACGACCGCGTAGGGACTGGCTTCGGCAGACGCCACGCAACGGGCCGTGAAAGCTGAGGTGTTCAGCTCGTGGTCGGCGCACAGAATGAGGGTGGCCTCCAGGGCTCGCTCGGCGGCCGGGTTCCCGGGGGTCCAGGCCGAGGCCAGGGAACGGGCCAGCGGGCGCCCGGCTCGATGGGAGTCGGTGAGACAGCAGGCGAGCAGGGTCAAAATGCGAGAGCCGGTGCGGCGAACGGAGTCCGGTTGCAGATCGCGAGCCGCCGGGTCGATGGAGCCGGCCGCCACCAGGACCAGTCGGAAGGCTTCCGTTGGCTCCAAACTGCTGGCCAGTTTGAAAGCCTCCTGCCAGGGCCCGGGGGGAGGGAGGCCGGGCCGGTGCTTCCCTTCCCAGAGCAGCTCGATCACCTGTTCGAAACAACTTCGCGAGGCCAGCTCGGTAGCCAGCTGACCGCGGTAATAGAGCTGGCCGTCTTGAATCGAGGTCAGCGCGGATTGAAGCACCGGGCTCCCCCATTGCAGGGCTTCCGCGGCCGCCTGCTCGGGGTGGCGGCGATGACGCCGGCGGCTCACCAGATGTTCGACCTCTTCTTCTCGATACAGGCAGCGGCGTGAGCCGGGCTGGCCTTCGGAGCCGAGCAGGCCGCGACTGACATAGCTGTAAAGGGTGGCCGGGCTGACGCCCAGCCGCCGGCAGGCTTCTTCGGCGGTCAGATAACTCATGTTGATTGCTTGATCAAGATTGACGAATTCGATCAATCTATACCATGATGGGCCCGAGTGGAGCAAGGAGGAAGCATCGGATGACAAGCGGTTTGGAAGGCGTGGAGGTGACCCGGACCCACCTCAGTCGGGTGGACGGGATCAAGGGGGAGCTCGTGCTGCGGGGCCGACGACTGGAGGAGTTGGCCGGTAAAGTCAGCTACGAGAACGTATGCGGGCTGTTGTGGGAGGAAGAGGAGGTCGAGCTGGGCAGAGCCCGGGCTCTGGCCTACGCCCAGCTCGAGAGCTGGTTCGAGCGGACCGACGAGCTGACCTATCCCGGGGCTCTGCGTCTGTTGCTCACCGTCCTGCGTCCCGAGAGCGAGGTCGAGCCCCACCACCTTGCCGCCGGGGCCGTGGCGGTTGGCCTGGCAAACGTGATCCGGCGCCGTCGAGGACTGGCTCCGGTTGCCCCGCGGATCGATGGGGGCCAGGCCCAGAGCCTGCTTGAGATGCTGCAAGCAGGCCCGGTCGAGCCGTTACGCTGGAAAGCGTTGGAGGCCTACCTGGTCACCGTGGCCGAGCACGGGCTCAACCCGTCCACTTTTACCGCGCGAGTGATC
>QWHO01000321.1 GCA_021404945.1 bacterium CPR1 | reverse complement strand
GAGGAGGACGGCCAGAGCTGTGCCAGCAGACTGAAGCTCACCACTCCCGCGACGGGTTGCGGCCAGAATGTCAATACGGCCAGACTCATCAGGGCAGGTACGCGGGCGGTAAGGTCCTCCTGGCGCTCTGCCAGAGGCAACCGCAGCAGGACGGCCAGAACCAGAGCGACTGCACCCGAGGCCGGTCCTTGTAAGATTCCCAGGGCCATGACGGGTGCAGCGCACAGCGAGAAGCGACCCCGCGGAGCGACGGGGACAGCCTCCAGCTCGAGCCAGATCGTCAGTGTGGTCAACAGGACGAGCGCCGGGCCGAGCTCGGGGAGATGGGCACGGAGCGCCACCGTGGCCAGCGCGACCGCTCCCAGGACGAAAGCCAGCGCTCTCAAAGGCGATTGATGACCTCGACGACCGGCAGCAAGGTGGCCAGGGCCATGAAGGCGCTCAGCGCGCCGGCGAAACAGAGCAGGATCGGCTCGGCGAGACGGGTGGCATTGTTGAGGGCGGTCTCCACCTCTTCCTCATACGACCGGGAGACGCGCAGCAGGATCGCATCCAGGTTGGCCGTCTCGGTACCGATATGGATCATCGAGGTCACCAGCGGTGGAAAGACGCCATAGCGCTCCAGAGCCAGCGCCAGGTCATCACCCTGGCGGAAAGCCTGGACCGCGCGATCGAAGTTCTTCCCAAGCGCGTCGTTGGTGCAGACCTCGCGCGCCATGGCAAGTGCCCGCATCATGGGGATGCCCACCTGCACGGCGCAGCAGAGCACATAGAGCATCCGCGCGGTCAGCGTCTTCTCCACCAGAGGACCGATCAAGGGAAGCTCGAGAATCTTCGCGTGCACTGCCATCCGCAACTGCGGGATCTGCTGGACCAACTTGCCGAGCCAGGCGACCGCCAGCCCGATCACGCCGGCCGCAACCAGCAGGATCCAGGGGGACCGGAGCACTCCCGAGGCGGCCACCATCACCCGGGTCGGCCAGGGCAGCTCCCCGCCGAACAGCGAGAAAAGACCGCTGTCCCTCGGTCCCAGAATCAGCACGAAAAGCACGGCCACGGCCAGGATCACCAGCAACAGCACCGACGGGTAGGTCATCGCCGACACGACGGCTCGTCGCTGGCGCAGCTGAACCTCGGTCAGATCGGCCAGCTTGCCGACCGCCTCGAAAAGCGACCCCGTTTGCTCGCCCATAGCTACCAGGCCGACTGCCGTCGGGTGAAACACGTTGCTGAGATAGTCCGCCCCCATGATGTGGCTCAAGGTCCGACCTGAATTCAAGGCCTGAACCAGGTCCTCGAGCACTTCTGCAAGGCGCGGGTCTTCCTCGGAGCGCTGCAGGAAGTCTAGCGCTCTCTGCACCGTCACTCCGGCTGCGAGCATCGTCGCCAGGCGGCGATAGAACACCACGACCCTGTCGCCCGGCACACGGATGGTCTGGACACGCTCGCGGGGAGCTGCAGCGGCGCTCACCTCGAGCAGGGCCGGGTAACGGGCCATCAAGCTGTTGCGCGCACGCTCGATGGACGGCGCCGTGAGGAAACCCTCCTGGAGGCGACCGTCTCCATCCCGGACACGGTATTTGAATCGAGTGGCGCGGGAGAGCCTCTCCGACCAGCTCCCTGGCCTCGAATCGGGCCTCGAATCAGGTGGAGAGGCCCCGGTCCTCGGCATGGCGGAAACCGGCTCGAGGGGAGGCCCCCCCGTCTGACGCCGGCCGGCAGGGGCCTCAGGGGGCGGAGTTTTGATGGGTGTTGCAGTTGGGGGGGACGGGGTGGGGCCGGTTGAAGGCGCATCCGGACGCAGATTGAGGAGGGCGCTCGCGACATCTGCCTCGCTCAGGTCCCCAAAAGCACCCAGCAACGAGCGAGCGGCTTCCCGCTCCTCCGGGGTCAGCTGGGAATCGTCCGGATTGGGCGTCACGCTTGACAACCTTTCGGGATCTGCAAAGCAACTCCCGCAATCCTCAACCCCAGAGTTTCTCGTGGAGCTCCTTCAGCTTGGGAGAGGCCTCCAACTGCTCGGGGGCCATGCAGCGGATTTGAGGAGCCACCCGAAGCAGCTCGGGGGAGACCTCGCCATTGCGCAAGCGCTGATAGAAACGGGCAAAGCGCTCGGGGTGGACGCCCTCCCCGGCGCGTCTGGGAACGCTGATTCCGCTCCTGGAAAGAGCAGCGATCCTGTCGATGAGCAACTGGTACGATTGAGCCGTTTCCTTCTCATCCATCTGCCCGTGCCGGCGCATCAGACGCTCGAACTCGTCCCAAATCGAGAGAGCCTCGTCGCGCGTCAGCTTGCGTGAGCGCACCCCCACGAAGAAGCTCTGGAAGCTGAGATCGCGCAGCTCCTCCCACTTGCGGGTCTGCTCGGCGCGGCGGCCCAGCAATCCACGCACCAGAGGACTGAGCAGACTGAGGTAGCCTTCGCGCTCGCGCCCCTCGTCCAACACGCGCTTGATGGAAACCAGCAGATCTCTGACTTTGAAGGGTTTGTAGAGATAATCGTCAGCCTCCAGCGCGAGTGCCCTGGCGGGCGCGTCGGTGCTGGCGTAACCCGTCATGATGATGCTCTTGAGGCCGGGCTGAGCCTGACGCAGGGCGGCCAGTGTCTCAAGCCCGTCCATCCCCTCCATTCGCACGTCGGTTAGCATCAGGTCGAATCGCCGACGGCTGCCTATGGCGATCGCTTCAGAGCCGGAGCGCGCCTCGTGGACATCGAACTTCTGCTGCCCGAGAAACTCCACCAGCAGCGAACGCAGCTGGGTATCATCCTCTAAAACCAGGATGCTGCTCAAGACGGGCCGGTTTTCGCGCGGGTAAGGAAGCATCCCTGCAGGAAGCGAAACAGGCAGGATGGACCGCGCCCGTCTCCACATACTGCTAGCCTGCCTTTGCGCAGTGGTGGTCGTGGTGGCTCAACGCAGCTCTCGACCTGAGCCCTCGGCGGCTCTCCTGGCAGGGCTCTCGGTGGTCCTGGCGGTCGCATCCGTCAGGCTGCCCGAGCAGGGATTCTACTCGGCCTTCTTCGGTCCGGCTCTGGCGCTCGCTCTCACGCCAGGCGGCCCACTGCTTGCCCTGATCGCCGTGGTTGGTGGGCTCGCTCTGCGAGCAGCTCTCCGCCCCGCGCAGCTCGGCTTCGTGACGGCCGACCTGCTGGCCGGGCTGGCCAGCCTGGCGGCGCTGTCGGTGGTGCGCGAGCCGGCTCTGCGACCGGTGCTGGCCCTGGCGGTCTATCTCCCCCTGGCCTGGCGCCTGCCGACCGAAGGCATTCGCTCGAGCGCCTGGATTCGGCACTGGGAGATGATCCGTTTGCTGTTGGGATTTTCAGCCCTGCTGGGCGTTTCGGTCGCGCTCCTCGGCCCTCCAGGCTACTGGCTACTGCTGGCCTTCCCGGGACTTCAGCTCCTGGCCGCCTTCCTCCCTGGCGCCTCGGCGCAGGAGGAGCGCGAGGCTTACGAGCAGTACGAGGAGCAGACCCGAGCCGCGCTGATGGGGACCTGTGAAGAGCTGAACCTGACGGGTCAGGCCCACCAACTAGAAAGCCGGGAGCGAGAGATCCTGCAAGGGCTCAGCGCGAGGCTGGCTGGCAGTCCCGACCTGGCGACCAGCCTGGAGATGATCACGAGCGCTGTGCGGCACGAGATCGACTGTCAGAGCGTGGCTATCTTTCTGGCCGAGGAGTCGCGCCTGGTCCCTCGGGGCTTTCGAACTCCGTTCGCGAGCCGCCTCGAAGGCGAAGCTCGGCTTCAAGACGGGGAGCCAATTGTGGAGGAGTGCTGGCGCACGGGTGCGGTCACCGCCGGCTCGGGGCGAACGCTGTTCACGGGAGAGCAGACCGCTGTGGCAATGCCGCTGCCGGGCCAGGGCGTCCTCTACGTCGGGCGCCCCGCGTCGGGCAGCTTTGGCCCCGACGAGCGGCGGCTCTTGATCGCGTTGGCCGGGGCAGCTGGCCTGGGAATCCAGTCTGCGCGCCGATTCGAAGGTCAGCGGGTGGCCCTCGAGCTGCACGAGCGGGCCCACGCCAAGCTGGCGGTCTGGGCGGAGCGTCTGGCTTTCTTGCTTCAGGGAGCCCGTTCTCTGTCGGCGGATCTCAACCGCCAGCAGGTGCTCGAGCGCACGCGTCGTTTGCTCGAAACAACTTTGCCGCACGAGGCCGGCGCGATCTTGCTCTTTGAGCCCGAGACCAGAGTGGCCTGGCCAACCCGGTTCGGTTCGCCGGCCGTGGAGGAAGTCTCCCGGCTGGTCAGCTTCGACCAGAAGCCTCTCCTGGTCGAAGCTCGGGCTCAGTTTCGAGGCCCGGACCTGGGGATGGAGAGCTTCATCGCCTGCCCGATCGGCAAGCTTGGGACGATCTTGCTGGCCTGCTCGAGAACCGCTTTCACCCGTGAGCAGCAGGATATTCTCGAGCTGATAGCCTTCCAGGCCGAGGTGGCCTTCCAGAACGCGGCCCTGCACCAACAGCTGCGCTCCAGCCAGGCCCGACTGGTTCATTCCTCCAAACTGGCGGCAGTGGGACAACTGGCCGCCGGGGTGGCTCACGAGCTCAACACGCCTCTGTGTGCCGCTCAGGTGGCCCTGGAGATGGCTGCGCTGGATGAGGATCCGGCCGCTCTGGACGCGCATCTGGCCGAGGCCGAGGAGGCCGAGGGACGCTGCCGTGACATCATCCAGAAGCTCCTTTACTTTGCCCGTCGAAGCCAGGAGCCAGAAGCGACCTGCGACCTCAATCAAGTGGTGCGGGATACCCTGGAGCTGCTGGGCCACCAGCTCTCTCTGGATGGCGTGCAGCTTCGTTACGAGTTGGGAGAGCTTCCCGTCGTCCGGGCCGACTCCAGGGAGCTTCAGCAGGTCGTCACGGCGCTCTTGCTCAATGCGCGCGAAGCAGCTCTGGACCCGGCCGCTCACTCGCGCGAGATTCGGCTGGTGACGAAGGCCTTCCCGACCTCGGTCGGATTGCTCGTAGCCGATCGCGGACCGGGCGTCGAGCCCGAGCTGCGCGATCGCATCTTCGACCCGTTCTTTACCACGCGCCCCGTAGGCCGGGGCGCGGGGCTGGGACTGTCGGTCAGCCGCCAGATTTTGAGCCAGTTTGGTGCTACGCTCGAGCTGGTGGAGACAGCTGGACCGGGGGCCAGTTTCCGGGTCGACCTGCCGCTCCCCCCAGCTCCTGCCCTGGCAGGCTGACGCAAAACTCCTGCACGGTCAGTTCCTGGGGAAAACGGACAGCGTGCGCACCACCGTAGACGGGTTGTCGTGAAGGGGAGCGACCCCCACCCGGACCTTCCTCCTCAGCTCATCCAGAGATGCGGCCCGAAGGTCTACCAGCACCTCGCCAGGGAAACGCGGGTCAGGCGGACGCCGGACCTCGAACCAGAGCATCTGGAAGGCCACCGACTCCACTCGGGTCACCCCCGGCTCGGCCAGCATCGCCGAGACATCCGTCCCATTGGGCCGGGTCAGGTAAGGGGTCACGTCGGCCAGCAGGGTCTCTGCGGTCAACGGATTGGTGAGGTCGCCTGGAGGGGCCTGGTCGATGACCTTGCGGACAAGCACCTTGTGAGGGCAGCGATCATCCAGCCCTCCGGGACCGGCTCCCCCGGCGCAATCCGAGTGAGTGCTGGGGACCACCAGGTAGTACAGGATGTTCTGGAGCCAGAGCGGCGTGCCGTCCGGCTTGCGAGCTGCCTGTTGGGTGACCGGGTCGATGGCTGACAAAAACCACAATGCATGCCCGTCGCCGCTCGAGGCCAGGCTCGCGGGGACGACCGACTGGGCCATCTCCGAGCCGGAAGATTGCAGCAGGTCGAGCTTTAGGAATCTCTGGGCACGGGCCAATTGCAGCGATGCCGAATGCTCCCCGGAAACCCTGCGCCAGCTCAGGGCGCCCTGGCTCAGCATCATAGAGCCCAGCAATCCAAGCATGGTGAAGAGGGCCATGGCGATCAGCAACTCCAGGACACTGAAGCCGCCCCGACGGTCAGGGCTCATTGCCCTGCTCACTGATGACCCGGCTGGTCTGATACTGCAGCTGCCCGTAACCTGCGCGAGCTCCATCCTGACTCATCCACCAGACGGCAATGTCGACTTTTTTTAACCGATTGCCAGCGATAGCCCCCCCCACGGGCAAGCCGCCCGCGTCCCGGACCGTGCTGGCGTAGATGGCATACTGAAACAGCGTCGGGCCGACCTGCTCCTGGCCGGCGCTGAAAGGCGACACGGAGACCGGGAACTCCTGGTCCCAGAAGCGCGCCTTGTCGCCCGCAGGGCTATCATCTTGCACCAGCTGGACCTGCCGGGTCAGCTGGCGGTCGGCGACGGCCGCGGCGGTCCCCCGGTCGATCCCCTTCTGGCTTGCCCTCATGGCGCTGGCGCACACCGAGGCAATTGCCATCAAGGCCAGGGCCAGGATGCCCAGCCCCAGAACGACCTCCATCAAGCTGAAGGCGCCCGCTTTGTCAGTGGATGGCATAACTGGTGCGAATCATGCGGATGGGAATGGCGCCCTGCTTGCAGAGTCGGGAAACGCTGCGCGGATCGAAGGACAGGGAGGCCGTTCTCGAGGTGACCTCGATCGTTCCGCCGGCCGTGCCGGGCTGTCCGGTCGAAGGGTCAGCGCCGTAGGCGACCATGCACCCGTTCAGATTGAGCTCACCCCAGGTCGGGGTGGCGCTGTCTCCCGCCAGAACAGAGAAGTTTCCCCAACTGTAGACCACGCCCTCGAGCAGGACGTCGTCATAAACACCTCCCTTTGCCTCCTGGTAGCTGGAAACCAGCACGTCTTTCTTCACATAGATGCTCAACTGGTTGGCCACGCGGCTGGTGTGGGTGTTCCCCCTGCGGTCCTGCCAGGAGTACTCGTTCACGCTGGTCTCCATCGTGAGGTTGCCTTCGGAGACGATCGTGCCCCCCTTGGTATTCAGCTGTCCCACCAGCACGACATCATCGGAGCAGGTCAGGTTCCTGCTGAGGCTGATCTTGTAGTGGGCCTGATTGGGCTGGGCGGCAGCGCCTCCGATCACGTTCGTGGTGTCGGCAGGGTTGAGGCGGAAGCCGGCTTTCGGGATGATGTTGAGCTGACTGTTTCCTCCGGCCGAGGGCAGAACGCGCAGGTTACGGTCGATCTCGATTCCATAAGAGTCGGCCTCGATTCCCTCGGGATTGCGGCTGAGATTGCCGGGGGCGCGAACTTCCTTCAAATTGCTGCTCAGCTGCACGCCGGCGTCTGCCGCGTTGGCCGGATCGCTCATGTAGGCCTGGTAGTCGGCAAGAGACCTGTCATAGTAGTGCAGGCTGCCGTCCGGCCAGTAGACGTAGGTTCCACCGGCAATCTGGATAGTATAGTTGCTGGCGGGATTGTCGCTGGCCAGTTCGATGTCGCTCCACTTGAGGTTATAAAAGTCCCGGCCGTCGCCGACCTTCTCGTCCACCAGGGTCACCTGTCCCGGGGGGATCCTTCCCTGAAACCCGATGCCGGGGTCGCGACCAACCTCGCCCTTGCGCATGCGAAGGTTTCCAGGGTTCGCCCCGGCAAGAAT
>QWHO01000320.1 GCA_021404945.1 bacterium CPR1 | reverse complement strand
CCGGCCTCGACCTCTCCCTTGAGGCGCTCGTTGCCAAGTATGGCGAGGATAACGGCCACTACCTCTACGAAGAGATGACCCGCTACCGCAGCTCCTACAACCGCATGGCGTTCATCGAAACCGGCCTCGAAGCAGACAACCGCTTCGAGGAGGATGCCCGCCGGCAGGCGCTCAGTGAGGGCTGGCGCTTCGAGAAGATCCAGGGCGACCTCGGCTGGCTGCACCGCCTGGTTCGCGGCGAGTGGCCCGAAACCGACTTCCTCACCATCGCCCCGGGTGAGCGTATCCGCGCCACCTGGAATGATGACATCGTCCGCGCGGAAGACATCCGCCCCGTAACCGCGTGAGCCAGCCATGACGGGATTGGAGCGCATTCTCGCATGCCTCGACGGCAAACCCTGCGATTCGCTGCCGCTGATGCCTATCACCATGATGTTTGCCGGCGACTTCGCCGGCATGCGCTACCATGACTACGCCTCCAACGGCCGGTTGCTGGCCGAAGCTCAGGATGCGGTGGGCTACTTCCTGGCCGCTCTGGAGGAGCGTCTGCCAGCGCTCGACACGCGGGCCCTGCACTGGACCGCCCTGACCCGGCCGCGCCCCTGCACCTATGCTGACCTTGAGGCCGGCCCCTGGGCCTGGCGGGTGGCGGTCGATCCTCAACCGCCCATCCAGACCCTGACGCAAGCGCTGCAGGCCTGCGCGCTCACCACCCGCCTGCCGGTGGCCACCGCCCCCCAATGGCCCGATGCCCCCCGAGCTTGCTGGTGGAGCAGGCCCTGGGCCAGGCCGGCGCCAGCGTGCTGGTATTTCTCACCGAGTCGCCTGAGGACACCACCCCGCTGGAGTGCATGCGATCTCTCAACCAGATGGTCTGGGCCTGGATGGACGCCGGTGCGCTGCTGCTGGCCTGGCCCGAGGGCCGGGTGGCCTGGAGCAAGGCCCACCTGGATGACTTCCGCCCCAACGTGCTGGGCCCCAAAGAAGTTGGCCTGTTCGTGAGCGCCGGCAGCGTCGAGCTGGACGGCCAGCAACTCACGCGCACTTATGGCCTGGGCCAGTTCGGGCTGCCCGACCTTCTCTTCGCGGGGACGGTCGACCCGGCCGTGCTGGCCGGAGCGGCCGCCTTTGCGGTGGCTCGGGAGCAGTCGCTGAGGGTGGGTGACCGGGTCGAGCACGAGGGGCGACGCTGGAAGGTGGCCAGCCCGGCCACCTCCAGTGAGCAGGCCAGCCTGAAGAGCCGCCACGGACTGGTGGTGCTGACGGGGGAGTGAACGCTTTGCGGGCCGAGCTCGAGGCCGCCTGCCGTGCCCTGGGAGCCGAGCCGATCGAGCCGCTGCTGGCGCTCTCGCGCGCTGAGCGCCTGATGAGCCCGCTGGCTTTGAGGCTGGGACTGGACCCTCAGACGCTGGCCTCGAGGCTGACCGTGCCCGTGACGGTGGAGGGAGGCTATCTCTTCCCCGAGCCGACCTATGAGTTGACCGTCGGCCCCCTGAAGGATCTTGACCACCGCTGGGAATCGTTCTTTCGGATGGCCGAGCTCCTTGGCTTACGAACCGAGGACAGGGTTCCCTGCCACGAGCTGACCCACCCCGACGAGCAACAACTGATTCGCTACATCGCCTGGCGCCGGGCCGGGCTGGGCACGCCCGAGCGGCTACGCGAGCTGCTCGACGACTACTACTGCCGACACGATCTGCTGCGCAGCCGGGCTCGGGTGACGCTGTGCCGGGCCGCGCTCAGTGACATTTGTCATTGAGCGCGGCCCTCATAGGGCATGATGACTTGAGAACAATCCCTTCCCGGGTTAGGGCGATGCTCGAGCAAGAAGCGGCTTTGAGAGCCCAGGGAGCCGAAAGCAAGGAAAGCCTGCATGAACTGGCCCAGATCGTTCTGGACCTGGAGCGTCGCCTGTCTGAGCTCCAGACTCCCCCGGCCGCGTAGTCAGTAAAGCTCGGCCAGCTTGGCCCGCAAAGTGGCCAGGTCGTTGGAGTTGGACGACAAGCGCAGACGGCGGATGCGCAGCGTCCCATCGTAGGGGCGGCTCACCCCGTATTCGGTCCCGAACTGCATGCTGAAGCCAGCCCGGGCCCCCAGCTGCAGACAGCCATCGTCATAGTGGCCGTAAGGCCAGGCCAGGGCGGACACCTCGACCTCCAACTGGCGCTTGAGCTCGGAGCGCGACTTCTTCAGGTCGGCCAGCAGCTGGTCGGGAAACACACGCGAGAGCCGGAGCCGCTCGGGGATCAGCACGTGCAGATCATAGGTGTGGGAGCCGAACTCGAACAACCCGGTTTGCTTCATCTCCTTGAGCTGCTTGAGGGTCAGGTGGGGAGTGGGGCGAGGAGAGCCGATCTTGCCCACCACCAGGAACATCACGGCCGGATACTTGTGCTTCTTGAGGACCGGCAGGGCATAGCGGTAAACGCCCTCATAGCCGTCGTCGAAGGTGATCAGCACCGGCTTGCCCCGGAGCTTCTTCTTGCCCCACAAGAAGAGCCGGGCCTCCTCGAGGCGGACGGGCTGGTAGCCGTGGCGCTTGAGGTAATCCATATGGGCGGCAAAGAGCTCTGGCCGGAGCGTCATGGCGTCGTCGCCCTGCGGCGAGATCTGGTGGTAGCAGAGCACGGGCAGCTCGCGGGCCTCGCGGGCGACGACCGGGACGGCCAGGAGCAGGAGCATCAAGAGCCTGAGCACCGCCATTGTTTCGAACGCCAGGAACCGGACGCCTTCCGTGAGAACGAGGCCGGTATGGATCTGGATGAACTCCTGCTCAACCGCCGCCAACTCGAAGACGTGCGCCTGGCTCTGCGAGAACGGATCGGCCAGGGTCTGGCGGTGGACGGAGAGGAGATTCGGGCCCTGCTCACCTACCTGCCGCCCCCGCACGGCCAACCCACCGGACGGGTGGTGGTGGTCGACTGTGGCGGCACCAACCAGCGCGCCGCCACAGTCGACCTGGACAACCGCAAAATCGAGAGCGGCCCCTTCGAAGAGCGCGTCCGCGATGGTCGCGATCTGCCCGTCTCCGCCGACGAGTTCTTCGATTCCCAGGCCGCCCTGGTGGCTCGCCTGAGCCCGCCACCCGGTTGCAACGTCGGCTACTGCTTCTCCTATCCGGCGCAGGTCATGCCCAATCGCGACGCCACCTTGATCCGCTGGACCAAAGGAGTGCACGTGACCGGGGTCGAGGGCGAGCCCGTCGGAGCCGCGCTGGCAAGGGCCATGCGCAGGGCGGGCCTGGAGCCAGGCGAGATCCGGGTTCTCAACGACACGGTGGCCTCGCTCCTGGCCGGTGCCCTGACCCACCCCGATCACGACGATTTCGTCGGGCTGATCGTGGGCACCGGCACAAACTCGGCCGGCTTTCTGCCGCTGGATATGATCCCCAAGTACCGTGGAGACTTGACCGGCAAGATGGCGGTCAACCTGGAGTCGGGCAACTTTAGCCCGCCCCACCTGACCGCGGCTGACGAAGCGGTGGACCGAAACTCGGACAATCCCGGCCTGCAACGGCTGGAGAAGGCGGTTTCGGGCCACTACCTGCCCTATGTCTTCGAGCAGTGTGTACCCGGATTGACAGGTTTTGACCCCAGGGCAGGCACCGGGCCCCTGGTCGACCTGCGCGCCAACCGACCCGAGTCGCTCGAGGGAAAAGCGGCGTCGCGTGTTCTGGCGCGCTCGGCCGACCTGGTGGCGGCCTGCCTGGCGGGCCTGATCGACTGCTTCCCTGGCCAGGGATCGGTGGGCATTCTGGCCGAGGGAAGCACCTTCTGGAAAGACCCGCACTACCCCGACCGGGTGGGCGAGACCCTCCAGGCCCTGCTCGGAGAGCGCAAGTTCGCCATTTTGCGCGCCAATGAGGCCAACTTGATGGGAGCCGCCTGCGCCGCCGGATTGCCGTTGACTTAGCCAGGAGCTTAGCTCATAATCAGAGAGCAAGATGGCTCACGTCGTCAATGTTCATGAGGCTAAGACCAATCTGTCCCGGCTGCTCGAGGAGGTCGAGCGAGGGGAGGAAGTGATCATCGCTCGAGCCGGAACGCACGTGGCTCGACTGGTCCCGATGCAGCCTGTCCGCCGGCGCAGGCGGCCGGGGGGGGCCGAAGGGCTGGTGGCCATGAGCGAGGACTTCGATGCCCCCCTTCCTCCTGGCTTCGCCTTTGAATGAAGCTTCTGCTGGATACCCACGTCTTCTTGTGGTGGATCTCCCGAGACCCTCGCCTATCGCCCCCGGCGCTCGAGGCGATCAGTGACCGGGCCAACGAGGTGATGCTCAGCGTTGTCTCCAGTTGGGAAATCTCCACCAAGTATGCCCTGGGTCGCCTGCAACTCGGTCAGGAGCCGGCCCGGCTGATCCCCCGGATGGTTCGCAAGCACCAGCTTGGTGTGCTCAACCTCAAGCTCTCCCACACCCTGGCCCTGAGCAGTCTGCCCCCCAATCATGGAGATCCGTTTGACCGGATGCTGGTCTGCCAGGCCCTGGACGAGGGCCTGACGATGGTTTCAGGTGATGCGATGGTGGCTCGCTATCTGCAGGTGCTCTGGTAACCTCGTTGCAAGATTTCCGCGTCCAATTGTACAATAAGCGGGCATCGATTCAGGAGGAGCCCTCACCCATGCAGTCTTCAGACCCGAAGTTGGAAAGAGTTCGCCAGGCCCGATCCCAGTGGGAGGCTCGCCACGCGGGCAAGTATCCCCTGCGCAAGGCCAGCTTCAAAAACTGGTCAGGGGCCCTGCTCGAGCCGCTCTACACCCCTGAGCACATCGCCCACCTCGATCCCGTGGACGACATCGGCTTCCCGGGCGAGTTCCCTTACCTGAGGGGGGTCCACCCCACCATGCACCGCACCCGGATGTGGACCATGCGATTGTTCTCGGGCTTTGCCACTCCTAAAGACACCAACGCCCGCTACCATAAGCTGCTTCAGAGCGGGCAGGATGGGCTGTCGGTGGCCTTCGACATGCCTACCTTGATGGGCTACGACTCGGATCATCCCCGCTCGCTGGGTGAAGTGGGTAAATGCGGCGTGGCGGTGGATACCCTGGCCGACATGGAGGTCCTGTTCCAGGGCATCCCTCTCGACAAGGTGAGCACCTCGATGACCATCAACGGTCCGGCCGCGATCTTGCTGGCCATGTACCTGGCGGTGGCAGAGAAGCAGGGGGTCAGCTTCGACAAGGTGCGTGGCACGCTGCAAAATGACATCCTAAAAGAATACATCGCCCAGAAGGAGTGGATCTTCCCCCCTGAGCCCAGCCTCAAGGTGGTGGTGGACACGGTGGAATACTGCACCCGCAACGTGCCCCAATGGAACACCATCTCCATCTCGGGCTACCACATCCGCGAGGCCGGTGCCACGGCGCTGCAAGAGCTGGTTTTCACACTGGCCGATGGCATCACGTACGTGCAGGCCTGCATCGAGCGAGGGCTCAAAGTGGACGAGTTCGCTCCTCGCCTGAGCTTTTTCTGGGACTGCCACAACAACTTCTTCGAGGAGATCGCCAAGTTCCGAGCGGCCCGCAAGATCTGGGCCCGAGTGATGCGCGACCGCTTCCAAGCGCAAGAGCCCCGCTCTTGGAAGCTGCGCTTCCACACCCAGACGGCCGGCGTCTCGCTGACCGCCCAGCAGCCCGAGAACAACATCGTGCGCACGGCCTATCAGGCCATGGCGGCCGTGCTCGGAGGCACCCAGTCGCTGCACACCAACGCAATGGATGAGACCCTGGCCCTGCCCACCGAAAAGTCGGCCCAGATCGCCCTGCGCAGCCAGCAGATTCTGGCCTACGAAACCGGGGTGGCGGACCTGGTCGACCCGCTGGCCGGCTCCTACTTCGTGGAGTCCTTGACCGACTGGATGGTCAAGGAGTGCTTTACTTACTTCGACCGCATCGAGCAAGAGGGCGGGGTGCTGGCGGGCATCAAGACGGGCTTCTTCCAACGCGAGATTGCTCGCAGCGCCTATGACTTCCAGCAGGCGGTGGAGAGCAAGGAGGAAATCATCGTGGGCGTGAACGAGTTTACTCAGAACTGCGCCGCGGACGAAATTCCCATCCTCAGAATCGGCCGAGAGGCCGAGCAATTGCAGGTAGCCAACCTGAAGAAGGCACGCGAAAAGCGCAACCATGAGCAGGTCGAAGCCGCCCTGGAGACGCTCAAGCGCGCCGCTGCGAAGGGTGACAATGTCATGCCCTCCCTCCTCGAGGCGGTTAAGACCTATGCCACCCTGGGCGAAATGGTGGAAGTCATGCGGTCCGTCTACGGAGAGTACCGCGAGCCCGCATTCCTGTGAAGGTTCGAGTCCTGTTCTTCGCCTCTCTGAGGAACGTGGTTGGCTCGGAGGAGCTTGAAGTGGAGCTCCCCGAGGGCAGCAGCGCCGAGGCATTGTTTGCCTTGATCAGTGAGCGCTGGCCGGGCCTGAAGCCTTATCGGCCGGTACTGCGCGTGGCAGCCGGAGAGGAGCTGGTGCCCTGGAGCCACATCCTGCAGCCGGGTCAGGAGGTGGCGCTGCTTCCCCCCGTGAGCGGGGGCTCGGAAGATCTGGTGCGGCTCGGTGAGGAGCCGATCCTGGTGGACGAGTGCCTGGCCTTCGTGCAGCGCGAGGACTGCGGGGCAGTCGTGCTCTTCCTGGGCACGGTGCGCAATCAGACCGGTGGCCAACCCGTGGAGCGGCTGGACTACCAGGCCTACCCCCCGGTGGCTCTCAAGGAGATGGCTCGCCTGGCGGCCGAGGCCCGAGGGCGCTGGCCCCTGGGCTCGCTGGCTCTGTGGCACCGGCACGGCTCGCTGGGTCCGGGCGAGATCAGCGTCTGCGTGGCCGTCTCAGCCGGGCACCGCAAGGAGGCCTTCGAGGCCGGGCGCTGGCTGATCGACACACTCAAGAGCACGGTTCCGCTCTGGAAGAAGGAAGTCGGGCCCGAGGGCGAGGTTTGGATCGAGGGAGACGCCCGGGTCTAAACTTGCTCTCCGCGTCCTCCGCGGGAACGAATTCAGCGGGTGTGGTAGCCGTACCCGGCGGCCAGGGCGGTCGAGGCGATGGCTCCCGGCCAGCCGAAGAGCAGGGCCGGAACCGTCATGACAGCAGAGCTGAGACCCACGAAGGGCACCATGATCTCTCGGTCGCGATCCATGAGATACATGGCCAGCATGGCTGCTCCCACCCCGACAGCCGCGCCCGGCAGGCCCCACTGAGCGGCAGCCAGGGAGGGGCCGGCCGCAAAGGCGGTGACGCCCACGATGTTCTTGAGCGTGTCCAGCACCCCGCTCTCATAGCGCTCGGTCGGCTGTTGCTCAACCGGGGCCTGGTTGGCTGGCTGCTGCGCGGCGGCTCGGCCCGGCTGGGTAGGATGGCTCAAAGTGGTTACGTTCATGGTTTGCTCTCCTTGCTCTGTGAGAGTAGCTTCACCCCCTGAAGAAGTCATGAACGCTGGCAGACTTCACCTGGCATGAGGGCTGTGGGGATCGAGCCAGCTGCATTCCCCCAACACCTGGCGTGGGGATCCCCACCGCGGGCTGTGGGGATCGAGCCGGCTGCATTCC
>QWHO01000319.1 GCA_021404945.1 bacterium CPR1 | reverse complement strand
CTTCGGGGCCCAGCCCGAGGAGGGCACCGGTGATCAGGTCTTCGAGTGCGCCGCTCGCTTGTTTCTCGAGCTGGCCCGCATCCACGGGTCGGCCGTGCTGCTGCTCGACGACGCCCACCAGCTCGATGAGGCCGGTCACGCCGTGCTGCGCCGCCTGCGGCTGCGGCTGAGCGAGGCTCCCCTGATGCTGCTGGCCACCGCCCGCCCCGGTCCCGGGCTCGACCTCTACCTGGACACGGCCGTGCCCACCACCCAGCTGGTGCTCAACCCCCTCACCCGGGCCGAGGTGGAGCTGATGGTCTACGCCCTGCTCGGCTCACGTCCCATCAACCCCGAGCTGACCGAGCTGATCACCGAGCGCAGCCAGGGCAACCCCTTCACCGTGCAAGAGTACGTGCGGGCCATGCTGGTCTCGGGAGCGGTGCTCCCCTCGCTGGAAGGCTGGCGCCTGGAGCACCGGGCCCTGCAGGGGCTCAAGCTCTCTGACGACATTCTGGAGCTGGTGCTGCAACGGATCAGCGCGCTGGACGAGAGCCTGCGCAGCTGGCTCACCACGGCCGCAGTCTACGGCACGCGTTTCTCGCTCGACGATCTGGCTGCCGTGGAGGGCTCCGCCCTGAACCTGGAGCCGGCCGTGCGGGCCAACGTGATCGAGCGCTCCGGGCCCTCCACCTACCTCTTCGTGCACGACCGCATCCGGGAAGCCTTCCTCAGCGAGCTCGACCCCGAGCGCTCCCGCCAGCTGCATCGCAAGCTGGCCGTGGGTCTGGAGCCCCTGATGGCCACCCGCCCCGAGCTGAGCTACGCCGTGGCTCGCCACTACGCCCTGGGCGAGGGCCGCAGCGCCCGGGTCTACGAGACCAACCTCACGGCTGGCAGCATGGCTCTCACCGACTTCGCCTTCGAGGACGCCTACCAGTTCCTCACCCAGGCCCGTCAGGCCGCCGAGCGAGGCCGCTCGGACTGGATGGAGCCCCTCAGCCTGGCCTGCGAGCGCACCAACCGGGTCGAGGAAGCCATCGCCCTGATCGAGCAGATCCTGGAAGCCAGACCTCCCGCCCTGGCCCGGGCCCAGTGCCTGCACCGCCTGTCCAAGCTGCGATTGTCCAAGCTCGACCGGGCCCAGGCGCGGGCCGGCTGTCAGCAGGCGCTGGCGGCCATGAGCCAGCCGGTGCTCGATCATCCCCTCTGGAACGTGCTGGCTGCCGGCAGCTATTTCACGCTCTGGCTGCTGGCCGACTGGACCGGGCTGGGCACAAAGCGCCTGCAGGGCGAAGCGCGCCGGCGCCAGGAGACCCTGGCCGAGCTCTACCAGAGCTACTCCGAGGGTGAGTACTTCGAGATGCACTATCCCAAGATGCTCGAGATGGGCGCCCGCGCCTGCCTCACCGGGCACGGCCTGGGCCCGTCGCCCCAGCTGATCACCAGCTACGCCAACATGATGGTCTTCTTCGGCATGCTGCGAAAGAGCGAGCTGGTCGAGCGTCGAGCCCGCCAGATCGAGGCTCTGAGCGACAAGCTGGGCGACCCGGTCAGCCACAGCCACCTGCAGGTGATGCGCCACGTGGCCCTGCACATCGCCGGCCAGTGCGGCGCGGTGGACGACGGGCTGGACCGCACCCTCTTGCAGAAAGGCCACCTCACCGAGCCCTGGGTCTACCTGATCGGGGTGGCCGACCTGGCCTGGGTGCTGATGATGCGGGGCTACGTGGAGCGCGCCTGGACCTGGGTGCAGCGCGGCATGGAGCGCTGCCGGGTGACCTCGAGCCCGGCCGGGGTGGCCCGCGATCTGGACATCCTGGCCTGCTACGCCATCAGCTGCCAGGCCATCCTGGGCCGTCCCGGCGAGGCCATGGAGCAGGTCGAGCGCCTGCAGGGCAAATGCGCGCAAGACCACCTCGACCGCTCTCTGCGGGCCAATTTTTACGCTCACCAGCTGTCCTTGCACCTGGAGACGGGCGACCTGGGCCCGGCCATGGAGCAGACCGGGGCCTCCTTTCTGGGGCTGGGTCTCAACCCCGCCCTGGCCCCGCTCCACCGGCGCCACTTCTACGTGCTGTGGGCCTACTGCTGGCTGGAGCGCTGCCTGCAGCAACCCGACGACCTGCCCCGGGTGGACCAGGCCCTCAAGCTGCTCCGCCGCACCGCCAACCGGGTGGTGCTGGAGGCCCATCTGCAGGTGGCCCTGGGCGGGCGGGACTTCCTGGCCGGCCGTTATCCGGCCGCTCTGGCGGCGCTGGCCCGGGCTCAGGACATGGCCGACCTGCACGACCTGCCCTGGGTCAGCTACCAGGCGGGCCGCTGGAGAGCCCGCGTGCTGGCCGCCCTGGGCAAGAGCGACGGGGCCGCCCGCGAGGCCGGACGGGCCTACCGGTTGGCGGTGGAGCTGAGCTGGCCCCTGCGGGCGCGGGCGGTGGCCCGGGAGTTCTCCATGGGACGCCCGGCCTCCACTCCCTCCGGCTCGGCCTCGGCCTCGGTCAGCTCCGAACGAACCCGGGTGGCCTCCAGCGAGGTCTCGCGGCTCGAGCGCCAGCTGGAAGCGGTGCTCAACCTCAGCCAGGGATCAAGCCGCGTGCTCAGCCTCAACGAGCAGGCCCAGAACGTGCTCGACGAGCTGATCCGCCTGCTGGCAGCCGAGCGCTCCTACCTTTTCGTCGCTGACGAAAAGGGGCTGGCCTTCGTGACCGGACGCGACCGCACCGGCGAGACGCTGGCCGCTCCGGCCGGCTACAGCCGCACCGTGATCGAGACGGTCTACTTCAGCCACGAGCCGGTGGTGGTGGCCGGGACCGAGCAGGGAGCGGCTCTGGGGGCCGAGAGCGTGGTGGCCCACGACCTGCGCAGCATCATCTGCTCGCCCCTGATGATCCGCGGGCGCTGCGTGGGAGTGGTTTACCTCGACAACCGGCTGGCGAGGGGGGTGTTCACCGAGGAGGACAACCAGATCCTGACCGCCCTCTCGAGCCACATCGCTCTTGCTCTCGAGTCGGCCCGTGCCTCCCAGCTCGAGCTGGAGGTGCAGCAGCGGTCCACCGCCCTGGCCTCGGTATCGCGCGACAGGGAGAGCCTGCAGCGCTGGGTGGAGCGCCTGCGGCGAGTGCTGGAAGGGGCCCGCCAGATCGCGGCGGCGGTCGATCCTGCCCAGCTCTACGAACAGCTGCGTGGGACCCTGACCGAGCTGATCGCACCCGACGTGCTGCTGCTGGTGTCCACCGAGGGGGCCCTCAAGGTGCTGCTCGAGCAGGGGCGCCCCCAGGTCAGCCTGCGCTCAGGGCAGGCGCCCGGCCAGCAACTGCCGGCTCAGCTGGAGGACTTCTGTCGGACCGTCAGCCAGGACGGCGAGCCGCTCCGCCTCACCCGCCTGGACAACCCGCTCTACGGGATGAGCAGCCTGCTGGCCGTGCCCATCCCGCCCTCTCTGGTGCTGGTGATGCTGGGCAAGCGCAAGGAGCAGTTCGATCCCGAGCATCAAGACCTGGTGACGCTGCTGGCTTACCAGGCCAGCGCCGCCCTGGCCAACCTGGGGCTGCAGCGCCAGGTGACCGAGGCCTCCAAGCTGGCCGCGGTGGGCCAGGTGGCCGCGGGCGTGGCCCACGAGCTGAACAATCCGCTGGGCGCGGCCCGGCTGGCCATCGACCTGGCCAGCTCGCTGGCCGAGGACCCGGAGCTGGTCCGCAAGCACCTGGCCTCGGCCGGCCCGCCCCTGGATCGGGCCGCCAGCATGGTCGACAACCTGCTCAGCTATGCCCGCCGCTCGCCGCCGGGCGAGCTGGGCGAAGTGCAACTCAACGAGGTGGTCAGCCGGGCCCTGGAGAGCCCCCCGGCCGGACTGGTGCCCGAGCTTCGTCTGGCCGACCACCTGCCCGTGCTGCGGGGCGACAGCCAGGAGCTGGCCCAGGTGGTGCGGCACCTGGTCCAGAACGCGGCTGACGCCCTGGCCGAGGTGCAGCCCTCGCGCCGAAGAGCGCGGGTGAGCACCCGTCGCGAGAGCGACGCGGTGGTTCTCGAGGTGGCCGACAGCGGGCCGGGCTTTACGACCCAGGCCGTGGAGCGGGCCACCGAGCCGTTCTTCACCACCCGGCCCATGGGCCAGGGCACCGGGCTGGGCCTGTCCATTTGCGATCGCATCGTGCAGCAGCACGGCGGCAGGCTCACGCTGGGCCGCTCGGACCTGGGCGGGGCCAGCGTGTGCGTGCGGCTTCCGGTCTGACCCTCAGAGCCTCCCGTGCTTGGCCATCAAGGCCCTCTCCGAGTAGCCAAGCGACTCGCCGTACTCCCCCATCCCCTTGAGGATCTCGGCCATCTGGTGCAGGTAGGGATAAAGATACTTCCCGTCCTGACCGTGGTGCTTCTCGGCGATCTCCAGGGCCCGCCTGGAGTATCCCACCGCCCCTCGGAAATCGCGCTGCACGCGGTAGAGGTCGGCCAGGGAGAGCAAGGCTGCTCCCACCCGCTCGTGCTCCGGTCCCAGGCCCCGCTCGAGCAAGCTCAGGGCGCGGTGATACAGGGTCTCGGCCCGACCGAGCTGGTCCTGCCGGTAGTGCTGAGCCAGCTCCAGCACCCGCTGGCCCAGCTCCACGTCCTCGGGGTCGATCTTCTCGTGCACCGCCACGGCCCGCTCCAGCACCTCGAAGGCTTCCCTGGGATTGCGGCGCTCGAGGTGGTGCTGGGCCTGGCTGTCCAGGTGAGGCAGCACGCGGCGGTAGAGACGCACCGCCTCCTCCTGGGCATCCCGATCCTCGCACAGCCGGGCCAACTTCAGGAAGGTAGCCGTGAGGCGGGGATCGTCCACCCGCATGGCGTGCTCGCGCGTGGCCAGCACCTTGTTAAGCAAAGCCTGAGCGGTCTCGGTGGCCCCCCGCTCGCTGGCCACGTCGGCCAGCTCCTCCAGGATGGAGGCGGCCACCAGCTGGGCCTCGGAATCCATGGAGTCGTAAGCGCTCGCGGCTGCCTCGGCCATCTCCACCACCTGCTCGCGCAGGTGCCCCATCAGCTGCTGCCACTCCTCGTCCTCGAACACCCCGCTCAGGTTGAGATGGCGCTTCAATCCAGGGCAGTGCACCAGCCCCCGCAGCTCCACGAAAGGCAGGTCGGGATCGGGGTCGGGGAAGGCGATGCCGTCCACCAGAAAGAGCAGCCGGGTCTCGTCGCCGGGTCGCCCCAGCCCCAGCGAGCTGGCGAAGCCGCCCGGCGAGGAGCGCGATTTCTCGATGGGATCGCCCACCACCGTCTCGCCCGGCATGACGATGCCGGGGCGGGTCCAGCGGCTGGAAACCAGGCACCTCCCCAGGTCGACCTTGCGGTTGATGGACTGGCCGTTGACGGTGATCTTGGGGGTGGCCTGGGCGCACATGCGGGCGATCAGGTCTCCTTCCGGAGGAAAGCCCGTGACCATCTTCATCAGCTTGCCCAGACGGCGCGGCTCGCGCACCTGCACCCGAAAGGTGGCCCGGGGGTCGGTGAAGCCGGTCTTGAGCGCCTCCAGCTTGTGGCCGGTGCCCAGCAGCTGGTAGCGGCTGCCTCCCCAGGAGCCCCAGGTCTCCACGATGACCGACTTCGGGTTCAGGGCCATGGCCGCGTTGAGGCCCACGGCCAGGTCGACCAGGTAGGCCCGCTCAGGGATCGCTCCCGAGTGGAGCATGTGGCCAAACAGGCCCTCCAGCTCCTCGGGAGTGGGGGTGCGACCGTCGCGCAGCAGCACGAAGTCGTTGGAGTCGTTGGTGATCTTGAGGTAGCTCGCGTCGGCCATCACCGCCGAGGCGACCAGGGCCAGCACGTAGGCGTGCGGCTCGGCGGGCAGGTGACGGTTGAGCCGCTCGCGCACGTAGCTCTCCTCCATCACGCCGGGGTTGTTTTGAAGCTGAAGCTGCTCGAGGAGCCAGGGTGCCAGGGTCATGGAGGCTACTACCTGCTCTGCGCCCGGGCTTCCTCCACCCTCTCCCAGACCGCTTCGTCCGAACGATAGATCTCCAGGGCCGCCAGGGCCGGCTCGGGATGCTCGCTCACTCGAGCGATCAGAAAATCCACCGACCCCTCCACCCGACAGCTGGCGATGGCCAGGTAGAGCGCCTTGCGCTCGGCCTCCAGCAAGCTCGGCCGCTCCTGGCCCAGCAGCGTCTGCAGAGCCTCCTGACGGCGGCACTGTCCCAGGGCCAGCACGGCCAGCTCCCAGGTCTCGCCGCGTCTGGCCAGGTAACGCTTCTCCAGCCAGGGGATGGTGCGCTCGGGAGCCAGGGCCAGCAGGGTGACCAGGCACTCGAGCAGCACGTCCTCCTCCTCTTCGGTGGCCGCCTTGAGGCGCAGCAGGGGAATCGCGCCCGGCTCGCCGCTCTCGCCCACCGCCTGAACGGCCAGCAGGCGGGCCTGGGCTTTGGGATCGACCAGCAGTTGCGTCAGGGCTTCCAGCACGAAGGGATGGCGACAGCGCACCAGGCCCAGGCCGCACAGGCCGCGCAACCGGCCAGCCGTCTCCTCGGGCGTGCCAAAGCCAGGATCGAGCTGCACAAAGTCGAGGTTGGCCAGGTAGAAGGCGTCCCGGGAGGCCTCCAGCTGGCAGAGGGCGTGCAGCACGGCCGTCTTGGCGTCGCAGCCCGGGTCGGCGGAGGCGCCGCCCCCCTTCAGCCGCTCGAAGGCCGCCACCATGGCGTCGGTCAGCTCCAGTACGCCTGCCTGGGCTACCATCTGGGCGGCCTTCTTGACCACGAAGGCCGACTTGTTGCCCAGCGCCTTGCCGAGCTCGAGACGCAGGGTGGGCGAATCCACCGGTTCCAGGGCCCGCAGTCGGTCGAGCGCCAGGCGGGTGGGATCGATCCTGGCCATCTCCTAACGGGTGACGCGGAAATTCCAGTCGTCCCAGCCCGGGCCGTCCACCTTCACCTGGTTGCCGTCGCGGGTCACGTTGTAAGAGTAGGTGTGACCTTCCTGACGCGTGGTGGTCCCGTGCTGGCTGATGTCGATCTTGTGGAAAGCGGGCCCGCGCACCTGCATCGAGTCGCCCTGGCGGGTGATGGTGTAGTCGTTGTAGAGCGGGCCGTCCACGTTGAGTTGATCACCCTGGCGGGTGATGGCGTAGTCGAGGAAGACCGGTCCGCGAACCCTGGCGCCGTTCTCGGTGCGGGTGATCTGGAAGTTGCCCCACAAAGGCAGGTCCACCCGGGTGGTATCGCCCTCGCGGGAGATGTTCCAGTCGGCCCAGAGCGGCCCGTCCACGCGGATGCGGTTGCCCTCGTGAGTGATGCGATAGCTGCCCGGGCCGGAAGGATCGACGGTAACCCCGCCGGCGTCCCGGCGCACGTCGATGCGGTTGAAGATGCCCGGGCCCTCGATGTCGACGTGGCTGGCCGCGGCCCCGCGGCTGGTCTCCTGGAAGGCCCGCTCGGGGATCAGGGAGAGGTTGCCGTTCAGGTCCAGGAAGACCCCGCTGCCCAGGTAGACGCCCACCGGCGAATACTCCACGTTCTCGGTGTGGGAGTCGCCGTCAGAATCGGTCTCGGTGCGGGTCTCGCGATGAAGGTCGATGCGGGCGGTGCCCTGGGGCAGCACCTCCACGCCGAAGTCACCGGTGTGGTTGGCGTCCACGCTGATGCCGGCGGGGGGAAGGTTGGTGGTGATCG
>QWHO01000003.1 GCA_021404945.1 bacterium CPR1 | reverse complement strand
CGCCGGGAATGCTGGCAACGCCGGGAATGCTGGCAACGCCGGGAATGCTGGCAACGCCGGGAATGCTGGCAACGCCGGGAATGCTGGCAACGCCGGGAACGCTGGCAACGCCGGGAACGCTGGCAACGCCGGGAACGCTGGCAACGCCGGCAACGCCGGTCGACGCCGGAACGCGGGGAACGCGGGGAATGCCGGAAACGCCGGGAACGCCGGGAACGCGGGCAGTGCTGCTCGCGGGCCGAGTGCTGGCGGTGCCTGGTCGGTCGCCCGCAAGCGGAGCGGCGGTGGGGGGGGCGGAAACCAGGCTTACTGAGCCTCCCCGTCAACCCCCGTCAACCCTGGAAGCGCGCGCCTCTGGCGGGCGCTTCTTTGTTTTCCTCAGGCAGGCCCGGCATGTGTCACTCCGGGAGCGACACATGCCCCCCCGACCCCCCTGCCGTTCGACCAACCGGTGCCTCTCCGGGTGGAGGGCTGCGCCCCCCTGGACGTCGTGGACCTGCGCGCCCGACTCGCGGACCGGAAGGGCAGGCCCTGGGAAGCCTGGGCCCGCTTTGCAGCTCAGTCGGACGGCACGGTCGATCCCGCCCGGGACACTCCGCTCGAGGCCAGCTACTTCGGGTTCGATCCGGTCGGGCTCCTGTGGTCGATGGCTCCCCTCGATCCCCAGAGCGAGCCCTTCGAACTCGAGCCCGGACCAGCCAGGATGCAGCTCATCGCCAGTAGCCCCCACCATGAGGCCTGCCGGGCGGAGGTGACCCGGCTGGTCGGACGGTCCGGCGAGGCCTTTGGAGCGGGCGAGCTCTTCCGCGGGCAGGCAGGCCGAGGAGCGGTGCTCCTTCTGGGCAGTCAGGGCCTGCCTCGCGAGGGAGCCGCCATGCTTGCCCAGCATGGGCTGACCAGTTGGGCTCTGGCTCTACCGCCGCGGCCGGTTCCGCTGGAGTGGTTGAGCCAACGGCTGACCGAGCTGGCTCGCGACCACCAGCAGGTCCATCTTTGCGCCACCGGACGAGCGGGAGAATATGCCCTGCTGGCTGCAACCAGGCGGCCCAGGCTGGACACCCTGGCGATCTGCTCGGGCAGCGGGCTGGCTTTCGCCGACTCCTGGTTGGGTGTGCCGGGAATCAAGGTCGACTTCACTCAGGTCAAGTGCCTGCAACGCGAAGCCTACGAGGCCGCCGTGGCCGACCGCGAGCGCCGGGATGTCGGACGCATCCCGGTGGAAAAGATCGAAGCCCCCCTGCTTTTGCTATCGGGTCAGCAGGATGGTTACTGGCCCGCCTCGGCCTTCTCCGAGCTTGCCATGCAGCGATTGCGCAAAGTGGGACAGGAGTTTCCGGCCGAGCACGTCACCTTTGAGCAGGCCGGCCACCTGCTCGGACCTGAGCGCGGGGTTCCCCACCGTCCCACGGGCTTTCTGGCCGATCTGGGGGGGCGACCGGCCCACCAGGCTCAGGCTCAAAGGGCCTGCTGGGAAAAGCTCTTGAGCTTCTTCAGCGCAGCCAACTGAGCCAGCGCACCCACCCTCGATAGGCCGGCCGGCCGATCCTCTCTGGCTGCTTGTCCAGGTCGCAGCCGAGAAACCAGGCCGTCACGACGCCAGTACCGCCCTTTCGGACCGAAATGTGCGCGGGTCAGCCCAGCGAGCACGCACCGCCTTGAGCCATCCCACTCGGCGTCCCTGGTTGAAGAGGTGGATGGTGCCGGTCACGCCCTCCTCGTCCACCCCGTTCAGATCGATGCGCACGTCCACCGGGCCTGTGGGCGGAAGCGGCTCGAGCAAGGTGACTTCGTCCACCGAGCGGGGCAAGAGGCCCCGGCCTTCCAGACACTGAGCCCAGAAGATGGCCAGTTGGAAGGCACCGTCAATCATCTTCGGATCCAGATCCCACACCTCGCGCAAGTCGCCTGGAATCCAGTCGCTCGGCCGGCAGCCTGCCACGGTGCCGGTCACGCTGGTGGAGGTGAGCCGGGGAAGGGAGGTGATGGCTTGCAGCTGGGGGCCGTGAAAGGTGTGCTTCTGATAGAAATCCTCCAGGGTCAGGCGCGGCTTGATGGCCTCACCGGGAGGAAGATCTGCCGGGCCCTCGCCCAGCCCCGCCAGCCGAGCACGAAAAACAGCCACCTCGCGACCGCCGGGGCGAACATCCAGCAAACACACCTGCTCGCCCTGCCGGTCCACCCGCACCAATGCCGGTCGATTCACCAGCAGCCCCCGGTCCACGGCCACATCCAGAAAGGTGAAAGGGGGCTCGAGCTGCAGGGAGCTCACAAACATGTCCAGACCCGAAGCCAGCGGCAGGAAGGCCCGCCCGGCCAGGCTATGGTGGCGCAGAAAGGGGTGGCTCTCGAGGCTCAGGTCGTAGGTCAACGTCGAGCTCCTGTCCTCTCGGGCTGATCGCCAGGAGCCTTGAGCTTGGACTCCAGACTCACCAGAACCAGCTCGGCGACCAGAACCGAATCGGCCCCAGGTCTGCCAGCTCGCGCTCGGCGGTCACAGGTGAGTGGCGCAGGGCGTTCTGAACAATTCGGGCGGAGTGAAAATCGAGGGGCCGGGTCATCTCGGGCCCGATTTTCGGCACCCGCTGGCTCAGCCCTTTCCGGCATTTTTCACCTCACCTGGCTAAACTGAAGAAGGTTATGAATGGAAACTGGGCCGATCATGCCGGTCACATCTCTCGCCAGGGGCTGGAGCGCATGAGCCAGAGCTACTGGCTCAACTCGACTCAAAAGCGCCTGGCGGCAGCCGAGGAGACGCTGGATCAGCTCGACCGCCTGGACCCACGGGCCGCCTCGCCGGCGCGCCTGATGCGCCAGGTGGCCCTCACCCTGCCCGGAGACCAGCGCGTGGAGATCCTGCGGGCTGGCCTTCGCGCCACGGCCGACGGCTGTGCCAACCTGGCGGCCGGGAGCACCTTTCCTCTGATCGGCCTGGCCCTGGCCCTGAGCCAGGCCCGTCCCGAGGCCGGCCAGACCGTGCTGGAGGAGCTGGCCAGCGAGAGCGCTGACCCTGTGGTGGCGTTGCTGGCCGAACGCCGGTTGGGCCAGCCCGGCCTGGCGACCCTGCAAGCCCTCTGCGAAGGGGCGGAGGCTCGCGCCCGGGCCTGCGGCCAGGGCAAGCTGTGGCAATTGGATCCGGACTCCCGACTGGCCGTCGCCCGCCAGGTGGCCGGCACTCCCGGGCTGAAGAGCCCCCTGCTGGAGCGGCTGAGCCGGCTGGAGGGCAGCACCGCAACAATGCTGGAGAGCGCCCTCGCGGCCCACCCCGGAGGAGAGCTGCAGATCGGGGCGGCCGCCCTCCAGGAGGCTCCCGAGAAATTGCAGGTGGCCCTGGTGGAGCTGACCCGCCCCCATCTTCCGGCCGACTGGGCCGGCCTCGTCAACGAGTTGGAGCCCGCCAGCCAGGGAGTTGAGGAACGGGCCCGCCTGGGAGCCGTCGCCATCGCCCTGGCGGCGGGCCAGCAGCCGGGCAGCCTGCTGGCCCTGGCGGCGGGGCTGAGAAAGCCTTCCGAGAGCCTGGCCCGGGAGCTGCTGCAGAGACTTCCCGGCAGCCCGGCCCTGAGCGACTGGCAGGCCACGGCCAGCCTGCTCAAGCTGACGCCCCCGCAAGTTCTGGAGGGTGTCCTCGAGCTCGAGAGCACTCCCAGGGCCGAGCTGGTCGAGCATCACCTGAGTACCCCCGAGCAGGCCGCCCTCCTGATCAGAGCCGAGGCAAGCCGGGCGACCGGTGACCGGGCCAGTTTCCTGGCGGGCCTGGAGGCCTGCGGAGGGGTCAGGGCGGCTTACAGGGCGGCCCTGGGACCAACGCCGAGCAACCTCAGCGAACTGATGAGCGCCTTCCTGCCCGTGCTGGCCGAGAGCGACGCTCCCCTCCAGACGCTGGCCCGAGCCCTGCCTCACTGGTCGTCGCTGGCGGCCAACGCGGACGAGACGACCATGCTGACGCTGCTGGAGTCCTCTTGCACAGGAGAGCTGTACGAGCCTCCCACCGTCTGGAAAGGGGTCGAGCAGGCTCTCAAGCTGGTAGCAAGGCAGCCCGACTGCGATCTGGCCAACTTCAGCTATTCCCTGGTGGTTCCCATGCGCTTCTGGATGGACGGCTCGCGGGTGGGCGCCGAAGCCCTCGCGGCCCTCTGCTCTCGAGGCCAGGCCGAGCGTCAGACCGCTCTGGCAACCGTGGCCGGCTTTCTGCACGAGCTGCAAGACCAGATCGCCGATGAGCACGAGCGCCACGCCATCATCACCGTGGGGCTGGGCTGGCTGGCCAGCAATACCCCGAGCGTCGAAGGTCTGGGAAAGCTGGCCCGCGCCCTGCGCAAAGAAACGAAAGGCCAGCACACCGATCTGGTCACGGGAGGCCTGGCCGCCCGCCACCTGGCCGCCCAGGGAAGTCCGGCCTTGAGCCAGCAGGGGCGTTTTCTAGCCGCGGTTGCGGCCATGCGAAGCGAAAATCTCCCCGAGCGGCTGGAGGCGGTCTCTGACGGGTTGGACCGGGTGGCAGCCGATGCCAGCCTGGCTTTGATCGCGAGCGCGGTGGCGGCCCGCTTCAAGGAATCCCCGCTGGAGCGCCAGAAAGTAGCCCGCCTCTGCTTCGCCGAGCTGGCCGCCTCGACCAGCGATCCGCGCCAGTCAGCCGCCTTCTCCACCCTGAGCCAGCTGGTGGATCTGAGTCTTCCCCAGCCGCAAGGGGGAGATCTGGCGGTGCTCCTGCTCGAGCAGATGACCGAGCCACCCGACCCGGCCCGATTGGGCTCGGTGGTGGCTCAGGCCCTGCTGAGCCTGGACCAGGAGTCCCAGCGCCAGGCCGCTCCCCTGCTCTTTGATGGCCTGGAGCGCACCGCCACTGCCTGGGGAGATCGCAAGCTGCTCCCCCCCCTGGTGGCCAGAGCCCGTGCCGAGGAGGACCTGCCGACCTCCCTGAGCCAGCTCTCCAACCAGCTCGCGGGCTATCAGGGAGAGTCTTACTGGCTGGTGGGCGCGGCCCAGGGAGTTCTTCCAGGCTCCAGCGTGGAGGAGCGCAGCGCGCACGTCATCGTGGGTGGGGTGGCGGTGCGCAAGAACCAGAGCCAGGACTGAGGCTGTGGGCGGGGAACGCCTCAGGATGAAACTTTCCATCCGGATCGCCCTGCTGCTCTTGCTCGTCAGCCTTGCTGCCCGGGCCGCCCTGCCGCCCCTGAGCGACGAAGAGCGGCTCAATACCGCCTCCGACGTCATCATCGGCGAGGTGCGAGCGGTCGAGCAGAAGGTCGAGAAGATCAAGCTCGGCACCGACATCCACTACACCGCCGAGGTGGTGGTTCAAGAGCATCTCAAGGGCCGGCTCAAGCCGGGCGACGTCATCGTCGTGCGCTTCGATCGGACCGGCAAGAGGCCGCCCAACTGGGCCGGTCCTCAGGGCCAGAACGAGGCCCTCACCGCGGGTCTGCGGGCCAGGCTCTTCATGACCGAAGACGTGGGCTTCTTCCGCCTGCTGCAGCCCAACGGCTGGGACCCGGCTCGCTGAAAACCCTACCCGACCTCCTCGCCCCGGGCCTCGAGCTTGTGCTGGTGGGGATCAATCCCAGCTCCTACGCCGTGGAGGTGGGCCACTACTTCGCTCGACCCCAGAACCGTTTCTGGCCGGCCTTCTCCCGCTCGCGCCTCAGCCTGAGCGCTCGACGCGGGCTCGAGGTGGAGAAGCTCTTGTGCCAGCATGACCGCGAGCTGCCTCGTTTCGGAATCGGCATGACCGATCTTGTCAAGGTGCCCAGCGCCCAGGCGGCCCACTTGGAGAGCTCTCTCTTCCGTCAGTGGGCGCCCCGAACCCGGCACCGGCTGGAGGCGGTGAAGCCGGCCGTGATCGCCTTTCAGGGCATGATGGCTCTCAGGAGCTTTCTCAGGTATGGCCTGGAATCCAGGGAGACGCCGGCCTTCGGGCCTCTTGAAACGCGGATGGGCCTGGCCCGGCTCTACGCCCTGCCCAACCCCAGCCCGGCCAATGCGAGCTTTCGCCTGGACGACTTCGTGCGAGGATTCGACGAGCTGGCCGACTTTATCGCTCGGTCAATCCCCGCGAGCGGCGCAAGCGCTCCAAATCCACCAGCGTGATCTGCCCGCCGGCCAGCTTGATCAGCCCGTTGAAGGCCATCAGGTCGAGCATCAACTTGACCCCGGCCGGCTCCAGGCCCGTCATGCCCCCGAGCAGCTCAAGATCCAGCGGCAGGCTCGGACCCTCGCTCTCGGCCCGAGTGACGAGCTTTCGCACCAGCCGCTGGTAGGCGTCCAGGTGAGCCACCGCGGCCAGGTCCTCGTTGGTCTGGCGCAGCCGGCGAGCCATCCCCCGCATCAGGCCCAGGGCCAGCTCGGGATGCTGGCCCACCAGATGGTGAAAGCTCTCGCGCTGGAGCACCAGCAGCTCGCATGGAGCCACCGCCTCGGCCGTGGCCGAGCGGGGCCCTCCATCGAGCAGGGCCATCTCGCCCAGGTGCTCGCCGGGACCCACCAGGCCCAGGGTGAAAGCCTCGCTCTCGCCATCGGCCCGGCTGGTCAGGCGCAGCTGCCCGCTGAGCACCACGAAGAACTCGTCTCCTTCCTCACCCTGGCGCATCAAGCGATCTCCAACCGCCAGCTCGCGCAGCCGCGCGGCCCTGGTGAGGGCTTCCAGGCCCGACTCGCTGAGACCTGAGAAGAACGGGACCGCCGCCAGAGGGGCCCGAGCCCGCTCGAGCGAGAGGCTCACCTGGCCGCCAGCGACTTCACGCAACCGCGCCGCGCGACCACGTTGTCCAGGCAGGCTTTCAGCATGTCAGCCGGCTTCTCGAAGCGGGTCAGCAAGATCATGGCCGCGATCACGAACGGCTTGTGGCCCGCTTCGCGATACGTGGCCAGGCGATAGCGGTCGAACACCGAGGCGGCCACCTCGCCTTCCTGGCAGCTCACGCCCGTGATATCGGCCGGCAGGCAGTGCATGTAGTGCGCCTTGCCGTCTCTGGTGCGCTTCATCAGGTCCTCGGTGCACTCCCAGCTCTTGTGCCTGGCGTTCTCGGCCAGGGCGTGCTTCTCGAGCTCTTTCAGCTCATCGTGCTTGCGCGCCATCAAGAGCTCGGTGCGCTTCTCCATCACCTTGTACGGGGCCCAGCTCTTGGGATAGACCACGTCCGCCCCGCTGAAAGCCTCCTCCATCGAGTGGGCCACCGAGAACGAGCCGCCCGAGGCGGCGGCGTGCTTTTTGGCCGCCTCCAGCGTTTCGGGCACCAGGTCGTAGCCTTCGGGATGGGCCAGCACCACCTCCATCCCGAAGCGTGACATCAGGGTGATGATGCCCTGCGGCACCGAGAGCGGCTTGCCGTAGCTGGGCGAGTAGGCCCAGGTCATGGCGATCTTCTTTCCCTTCAGGTTCTCGAGGTTGCCACAGGTCTCGATCAGGTGGCGCAGGTCGGCCATCGACTGGGTGGGATGGTCCAGGTCGCACTGCAGGTTGACCACCGCCGGGCGCTGGAAGAGCACGCCCTCGCGATAGCTCTCCTGCACCGAGTCAGAGACCTCTTGCATGTACTTGTGGCCGGCGCCCAGGAACATGTCGTCGCGGATGCCGATCACCTCGCTGAAGAAGCTGATCATGCTGGCCGTCTCGCGCACGGTCTCGCCGTGGGAGATCTGCGACGTGCTCTCGTCAAGCTCCTCGGTCATCAGGCCCAGCATGTTGCAGGCGGCCCGAAACGAGTAGCGGGTGCGGGTGGACTTGTCGCGAAAAATCGAGATGCCCAGACCGGTATCGAACAGCTTTGAGGAGACACCCGCTCTGGCCATCTTCTGGAGCGCTTCGGCGGCCAGCAAGACGGCCTTGAGGTTGGACTCGCTCTGCATCCAGGTCAACAGGAAGCTTCCCTGATAAAGGTCGGTCGAGGTCTCGGCCAACTGGCCGACCAGGTTGCGGATCTCTTCGTGCGCCATCGTCCACCTCAAGTTTGTAGGATGTCAGACGGGCTTCGCGAGGGCGCGAAAGGAACCTCCAGCTCAGCCAGGCAGGTTGCCGGCACCCTCCCACCAGATCTGCGCCAGGGCGGCCTGCATCGGAGGAACAAAGCCCGAGCCCTTGCCGTCGCCCCCCAGCACGACCACCATGTAGATGATGGCCAGGATGGCCAGCACCAGGAAGAGGACCTTCCAGAACGAGTAAGGCGCTTCTCCGGAAACCTTGCCCGTCTCGCCGTTGACCAGGAATCGATAGGATTTGCCCTGGTAGCGATAGGCGGCCACGTAAACGGGCAGCAGCACGTGCTTCCAGGTGACGTTGTCAAGCCGCATGGAGATCTGCAGGTTGCGGTGGGTGTCGCCCGGCACTTCTCTGGCGCAAGCGTTGTATTCCAGGCGCTCGAACTCTTTCTGCCCTTTCTCCCAGCCGTCCCGCGGCCCCACGCCATACTCCTCGGCGGCCCAGCCGGACAGGTATTCGGGCTTGTAGCCCACCAGCTGGGTCTTGGTGTTGAAGGGCTCCAGCGCCTTGACCAGGCTTTCGGACAGGCCCTTGGAGGCGCAGATCAGGATGTCATCGTAGGTACCGAAGTGATGCCCCGAGCTCGGCTGCCAACGAGTCTTGGTGACGGTCCGGGTCTGGCGCTTGCCCTCATTATCGGTATAGTGCTCGGTCTCCTGGTAGTAGTAGCCGCTCTCGGCCTTCCAGCGGGTCTCGGCGTTGGCGTCGAAGGTCCAGAAAGGGGTGTAGAGCCCGTTGATGTCGTGCACCCGGGCCATGCGCTTGAGGTTGTTGGGGCGCAACCAGAGCGAGCGCACCCAGGCGGAGAATTTCTGAGCGGCCTGCTCTTTGGTCACTTTGAAGGGGATCAACGTTTCAGGCGTGATCAGCGTGGCATCGGCTGGTTTCTCGGCCACCATCCGCGAGGCGCAGAAAGCACACTCCCCCGAGGTCGTCTTCTCGGGGAACGTGGTGGTGGCTCCGCACTGCTTGCAGGCCACCGAGTAGGTCTGCACTCCCCAGCCTTTGTTGGCCTCTCCGCTGAGCAGCTTGCTCAGAGCGTGCTCGACCGGACCCGAGAAGGTCGAGGCTGTGGGAGCCTCCTTGGGGATCTCCACCTCGGCATCGCAATACTCGCAGCGCAGGTTCCCCGCGCCCGCGGCAAAAACCAGGGTGGCCCCGCAGCCGGGGCAGGGAAACCGGCGCGTGGCCGGGCTGGCAACAGCGTTCTGGGTCTCGGTGCTCATCCGCCAGAATTCGATTTTCTCCTCGGGAATAACCTGCCGGCCCTCGCGTCTTGAACACACAGATTCCAAGATGAGGTGACAGACGATGAACAACAAGCTGCTAGCCGGAGCGATCGGACTTTTTCTGAGTACCGGACTCTACCTTGGCGCCACCCTCTCGCAGCCCGCCCAGGCCGAGCCGCCCCGTCCCCAACCCACCGCAACGCAGAGCGTCGCCCAGAACCCGGACAAGCCGGACAAGCCCGTGAAGCCGGTTGTCGCCTGGGCCCCGGCCGTGAAGCCCAAGCCGCTCTCCCCCACTGTCCAGACCGGGCTGGACTGGCTGGTCAAGCACCAGCTCCCAAGCGGCGGCTGGGGACAGGGCGAGGAGTCGCAGCAGATGGGAGGCGGGGCCAACCTGGCGGAGGTGGCCAACGTGGCCGATACCTGCATCTCGGCTCTGGCCCTGATCCGGGCGGGAAGCACCCCCACCAGCGGCGAGCACGCCCAGAGCCTGCGCAAGGCGATCGGCTTCGTGTGCGCCGAGGTGGAAGGCTCGGACCCCGACTCGATGCAGGTCTCCAAGGTCAATGGCACCCGGGTGCAGTCCAAGCTCGGGCCCCACATCGACACCTTCCTGGCCTCCATGCTGCTGGCCGAGGTGAAGGGCAAGATGGGCGATCCGGCTGCCAACAAGCAGGTGGACGTCTGCCTGGCCAAAGTGCTCAAGAAGATCGAGAAGAACCAGAAGGAGGACGGCACATGGACCCGCGAGGGCTGGGCTCCGGTGCTGGCCCAGGGGATGGCCAGCAAGGGCCTGAACCGGGCCGCCCAGGCCGGAGCCGACGTGGACTTCAAAACGCTGGAGAAAGCCCAAACCTACGCCTCCAACCAGGCCACCGCTCCGGCCGGCGAGCCAGGCGAAGGCTCGGCCGGCGTGGCGCTTTATTCCACCAGCTCCAGCACCGGGGCGCTGCAAGACTCGCTCAACACGCTGGAGGCTCGCGAGGACGAGCTCAAGGACAAGGCCGAAAATGCGCCCACCAAGAAGGAGCGCGACGAGGCCCAGGGCCAGCTCAAACAGCTTGACGACGGGCGCAAGGCGCAAGAGTCGGCCCGAGCCGCCCTGGTGGGCAAGCTCAACGACCCCGGCTTCGTGGCCGGCTTCGGCAACAATGGCGGGGAAGAGTTTCTCAGCTACATGAATATCAGCGAGAGCCTGGTGGTCAAGGGCGGCGAGGAATGGCAGAAGTGGGATCAGTCCATGATCGCCAACCTCGGGCGTGTGCAGAACAAGGATGGCAGCTGGACCGGTCACCACTGCATCACCGGCCGCAACTTCTGCACCGCCGCGGCGCTGCTGGTCCTGACCGCCGACCGGGCACCGTTACCGATCACCAAACGCTAGGACACGCCCGAAGGGGGCAAGAGCAAAAGACGCGAGCTGAGCCCGCGTCTTTGCTCTTGCCAGCCAGAAAAGGCGGGGTCAGCCGGCGATGCGCCGGGTGGCCTCGTACTGCCTGAGCTTCTCGCGAATCTCGGCGGCCCGGCGGATGGCGCCCGAGACATCGCCATCCTTCAGAGGTTGGCGTGCGATCGGCCTGCCCACCATCTGCTCCAGGCGGGCTTCCTGCTCGCTCACCAGTTGCTGGCACACAAAGGCCAGGTCCCCTTGCATGTCCTCCACCCACTGCTCCTGGCGCTGGCGCATATCGCTGATGGCTGCTTCCTGGTCGGTCACTTTGCGCTGGGCGGCGGCCAGTGACCGGGCCAGGTCGAAGTTCTTCTTACTGAGCTTCTTGTTCTGCTCGCGGACGTCGTCTTCCACTGGAGCGAACTCGACTTTGGCTTGTGTCATCGCGGGGTCTCTCCTTGAGGGGGAAAGTCAGAGTCTTCCGCTCTCATTCTATGATCCGTGGCCGCCGTTGCGCTGTGCTCTGGATCACAGGGAGCCAGGCAATTGGACCCGAAACAGGCCTCGTGCGTCTGCTGACCACCTGGCTCATCTTCCTGGCCACCCTGACCTGGGGCTGTGCGGGCTCGCTCACCTCACAGATCTCCCGTTCAATCGGTCACGCCACCGACTACCTGGCCGACCATCAGTCTCGTGACGGAGCCTGGCGCTCGGAGGTTTACAAAGACATGCAGGACGGCGTCTCGCTAACCCCCACGGTCTGCAAAGCCCTGGTGTTCGGGGGCGTCAACCAGCGAGCCCGCCGGGCGGCCGAGCTGGGCGTGCAGTATGTGGCGGGGCTGGCGGATGCCAGCGGACCGAAGGTTCCCATGGCCTATCCTGTCTATGATGGGGCCGCCGCTGCGTTGCTCTTAACCCGAGCCGGGCAGGGCCAGTCGCAGGCCTGCCAGAGCCTTCTTCGCCTGTTGCGCCAGCACCAGTTGGGGCCCGAGGCGGGCTGGGCGCCGAACGACCCTCAGTTCGGAGGTTGGGGGTACTCCAGCGCCATCCCCTACAAGCCCAAGCGCCTGGATCTCTGGAACGCCGCCAGCGACTCCAACCTGTCCAGCACCCTGTTCGCGCTGGGAGCCCTGAGCGTGGCCAGCTCCCCGGACGACCCGGCCGTGCAGGCCGGATTGGAGTTCGTGCTGCGCTGTCAAAACTATGATTCAGGCGACCTGGCCTTCGACGACGGGGGCTTTTTTGCCAGCCCCACCTTCGGTCCCCTGAATAAAGCCGGAGGGGCGGGAACCGACCGCCAGGGGCACACGCGCTATGTCTCCTACGGCAGCGCCACCGCCGATGGGATGCGCTGCCTGTTACGGGCCGGCTACCCGCCCGACCACCCCCGCGTGGCCGCGGCTCGGGCCTGGTTGGAAAAGAGCTTCTCCGCCCAGGAGATGCCCGGCAAGTTTCCCAGAGAGCTCGAGATCGAGCGCGACTCGCTCTATTACTACTGGTGCTGGTCGCTGGCCCACGCCATGAACGATTTCCAGCAGGCTGGAGGCCTGAGCAGCCTCAACTGGGCCGAGCCGATGGCCCGCGAGCTGCTGGCCCGACAGCTGGATTCGGGCTGCTGGAAGAATCAGGCCACCGCCTCGCGCGAGGACGACCCGCTGGTCGCCACGCCCTTTGCCATGGCGGCGCTGTCGCTGGCGCGCCAGAAGCTGGTGGGGCAGGGCCGCGCGTCCAGCCCCAGGTCCTCACCGGTCACCGGGGCGTCCGGGAGGTGATCCCTCAGGCCGGGATGATTCGGCACACCGAGGTCGGTCGCTTCACCCTCAAAATCAAGGACTCGTAGACGCGAAAACGGTAATTCATGTCGACCGGCCCCAGGTAGGCCAGTTGCAAATCTTCGGCCACGGCAATGTCGAAGTTCTGAGCGCCGGTAGAGACCACGGCGGCCGTGCCGGGAGCGATCTGCGGGCTCCAGAAGACCCCGTCCTCACAGAGCTTGCTGACCTGCTCCAGCTCCAGGACCGGAGACTCGGTGACGTTCTTGAGCAGAGCTTCGTACATATCCACCGAGGTGACCAGCGCGTAGGGGAAGTGATGGTCGGCATCCAACAATCGTCGGATCGCTCCGTAGACGTCGCGCACCGGGGAACCGGGCTGGTTCCAGCCGGCGGAGGTCACGTGCAGCGTGCCCGGCCAGTTCAGCAGGCCGTGAATGCCGAGATCGGGGGCTCCGCCAAAGAGCAGCTTATCCTCGGCGTGACCGAGTTGATGGGCGGCACGCATCGCGTTGGCACCGTCTAGCTCGGTGCCCATGTCCGTGCTCCACTTGACATCCCGCCAATGCAGGATGAAGTCCTTATAGATCAGGGGAAGGCGCACATAGGTCCGAGGCTCCTGAATGCCGATAGGCTGGGGATCCGGATGCCCCTCCAAACTGATCTCGGCAGCGGTGTCTTTGCCGATGGCGACCAGCGGCACACTCTCCACACCCGCGCCCAGAGGGCCGAAAAGCGCCATGAAACGCCGTGCCACAACGGTTCTGCGAACCTCCTTCACGGCCGACTGGAGCAAGGCCTGAGCTTGCTCAGGGCTTAGCGGAAGCTCCTTGAGTTTCTGATGATCACTCCACATGAGATGTCAACCTTTCCTGGGCCACAACGGCCCGACTGTCCAGTGGGTCTGGGGACTCAAGTCGCGCTCCCACTCTTGATGCTCCTCCAGGAAGTGGTGCAACAGCTCGAGCTTCAAGTCGAGCGGCATTTCCGGCTGTCTAATCATCTGCTGGAGGAAGTAGCTGTGATCGAGCATCTTCTGGGCCAGGGGGGTCCGCTCCAGACCTTGCAGAAGCTGCGAGTTCTCGCTTTCCTCCAATACGATGTGCTCGCAGAGGCGCTGCACGAACTCGCCATCCAGCTCTCCTTCCTGCAAGAGCCGATGATAGGTCTCGGTGTGCTCGTGCATGTTGTGGAGGATTTCCGCCAGGTTTCTCATCAGGCCGTCTCCTCCGGGTCCTGTCGGCCAGTTGTTGCGACCCAGGTCCGCCAGTCGTCCCCAAAAAGCTCGTGAGGATGGGGGGCTCGCACCGTGTCCATGCCGCAGGCCAGAGCATCGGCCGGACAAAAACGCTCACAGCCCCAGCAGATCCTCTCAGGATGGGCCGGTTTCTCGGGGGCGGAGCGACCCGATCGAGGTCCCTGTTTTTCAAGCTCGCTCAAGACCAGCCGAGTATACCCTCAGACGGCGAATGCCACTCTTGATCCAGATCAATGAAGGCCGCTCTGGATGTAAAGCGCAAGGCCTCTGGTCTTGCACTTGACAACGCGCTGGAACGCGGTTCCGGCGCGTTCGTCAGATTGTGCTGATGGCAAACCTGAGCGCGAGCACATTAGCGACTGCGGCGAACCATGCCCGTCGCGTCCTGGATGGCTGTGAGCCCCGCCCTTGGCGAGGGCCTCAATCGCGTCCGTCATGGGGACTCGATACGCTGGCGCGGTCAGAGAGAAGGCGGTGCCGCCCAGAGTCGCCAAGGGCTGGCTCAGGGAACGGGCCTCAGTCGTAGGGGTCCTCGTCTTCCCAGTAGGGGAACGAATAGGCCATGAGGGTGGGACGCTCGGGGTCGCTGCTGGCGGCGGCCAGCCCGCTCTTGTAGCTCTCGCGGAACTCCACCGCTCCCCGGGCCGGATCGTAAAGCCCGGCGACACCGCTCTTATAGCCTTCGGACCATTCGACGCTGCCGGTGGCCGGGTTGAGCACGGCCGCGATGCCACTCTTGTAGGCCTCTCGAAACTCGGGCTGGCCGGCCCCGGGCTCGAGAATGCCAGCCACGCAGCCTTTGTAGCTTTCCCGAAAGACCACCTGGTCGCCGGCATACACGCCGGCCACCCCGCTCTTATAGGCCTCGCGCCACTCGGTCTGGCCGCTCTTGACGTTATAGACCCCGGCCACGCCGCTCTTATAGCTCTCGCGCAGCTCCACCAGGCCAGACCTGGGGTTGTAGACCCCGGCCACGCCGCTCTTGTAGGCCTCCCGCTCCTCGAAGACGCCGCTGGTGGGGTTGTAGATCACCACCACTCCGCTCTTGTAGCCTTCCTTCCAGCGGGTCTCGATCCTGGTGCCGGGCGTGGGCGGAGGGCCAAGATCCAGAGCCTGCGCCACGGGAGGAGTCGAATCGGAGGGGGTCAGCTCCGGCCCGGCTCCCTCGATGGGGCTCTTCTTCTCCAGGCGGACGCCGCCCACCAGCACGGCCTGGCCGGTCTCCCCCACGGCGGCCGGCGTCGGCGGGCTGACGGCCGAGCCGAGCAACTGGTCCTCCAAGACCAGGTGGAGGCTCTCCAGGCTGCCCACCGAGCGGGCCACCGGGCCAAGCTCGGGATCTTGCTGCAGGAACTGCTCGAGCTGGCTGCGCCAGACCGGTCCGGCCCAGCTGGCAGCGACCTGGCTGACCACGGCCAGCAGGGCTCCCGGGCGTGGCTCGCCTCCCCGCCGATCGATCTCGGACAGGGCGGCCATCGCAAGAGCGGTCTGGCTCCACTCGGCGTTGGGCCCGGCCAGGTGGGTCATGGCTTCCAGCTTGTCTGCCACCGGGTGCTGCATGGCCTTGAGCGCTCCCCGGCACAGATAGCGGCGCTGGTTGAGATCAGAGGTAGCTCGGGCCATGGCAAGGGCCGCCCCGGCCAGGCCGGGGGAGCGGTCGAAGGCTTGCCAGCCGGCCACCGCCACCCTTGCCTGGTCCTCATCCTGTGACCACGGGGTGGCCAGCAGGGCCGCCAGGAAGGGTTGGGAGTGGTCGACCAGGGCCATGGTCTCGGAAGGGGCCAGCAGCGGACGGAGCTTGTCGAGCATGGCCGGAGGCCTGAGATCCAGCGCGCCCAGGCCCTCGGCCACCGCCCTGTCGTCGCTGACCCGGGTCAGCAGGGAAAGCTGAGGGGAGGGCTTGACGCTGGCCAGCACGCGGGCCACCTCGCGTGGAGGAACGCCCTGCAGGTCCCGCACCGCCTTCTCGATCTCGAAGGGCTGATCGAGCTGGCGAGCAGCCGCCCTGAGCGCGATGGCGCGCTGCTCGTCGGAAGCCTGGTCGAAGCCCCGGGCCAGGTGCTTGGCCGGCTGCTCCTCCGCCCCGGCAAGCATGAAGTCGCCCAGGCGGCAGGCCTCGGCCGGATCGATCTCGCTGGTATCCAGGAAGCGGGCGATCCGCTGGGGCCTGGTAAGGGGCTGGTCCAGGCTTTCCAGAGTCTGGCGGTCGAGCTGCTCGCGCACCTGAGGGCTCAGCTTCAGCCGGTCCAGTGCCTGAGAGAAGGTCGGGTCGCCCAGCTCCTCCAGGGCGATCCGCACCGACCGGGCGGGAGCGTCAGCCAGCGTCGCGGCCCACTCCGACGCGGTCGTGGGCATGGGCCGGGCCGCCTTGCGCAGCAGCCAGTCGGGCTCGGGAGACAGCCGACCGAGCAGGCCGGAGTCGGGCAGCTGTGCGGCCAGGGAGGCAGCAGCCGTCGGTCCAGCCAGGTCGCGCAGAGCCAGACCCACCCCGGCCAGACCCACCAGGTCGGCCGTAACTCCGTGGGCCAGCACCCCAAGCGAGTGCTGCAGCACCTCCAGACGGGTGGCGGGAGGCTGGGCTGCGGCCCGGGCCATGGCCAGCACACGCCGCTCACCGTCGCCGGGCTGGAGCGCGTCCAGCCGATCCAGGCAAAGCTCTGCCCGGGCCAGATCGATCTGGTCGCGCTTCCAGAACCTCAGTCGCCATGCCTGGCTCTCGCGATGGCCGCGGGCTGCCTCCTGGCGGAAGGGGGACAGTTTGTCCATCGAGGCCAGTTTAACCGACAAGCCTGAAAGAAAGCTGGCCGGGTCTTGACTTTGTCGTCTGGCACGTGAAAAAGGGGGCAAGGTTGATGATGGAGGTTTTTCCTGATGTACGGTTCCGCTAACTATCAGAACGTCACCGCTTTTGCGGCTGCAGGGGCCTACTCGAGCTGGGCGCCCGTGGGCCAGTGGAATAACAGCGGCTACTCGGGCCAGTGGGGGTCGAGCAACAACATGCTCAATGCCCTGTTCTGCAACCCGTGCTGCAGCGGGGGGGGCCAGAGCTCCTGGAATCCGGGCTACTCTTGCGGAGGTGGCTCGGGAGCGGGAGCCTATCTCGGGGGAGCCGTCGCCTACAGCCGCACACCCATCTATCAGGACCGCTGCTGGACCGAGGCTCACTACCAGACGGTTCACACCCAGCAGGCCTGTACGCAAAATGAGCCGGGCAAGATGTGGGACGTGTGGTTCGACTACAAGGATGGCCAGAAGACCACCCAGAAATCCCCGATCGTCCTGGACCTGAACGGAAATGGAAAGCCTGACATCACGGGCAAGAACGTCCTGGGTGACGGCAAGGTCGAGGGTGAGGGGGTCATGTTCGACATCGATCCCTCCAAGGAATCCTGGGAATACAAGAGCAAGATGCGCCTGCCCGGGAAAGGAGCGCCGTCGGACGCGATCCGCAAGGATGGCTGGACCTACTGGGGCAAGAAGGAAGAGCGGGAGAAGACCGAGTGGCTGGCCAAGAACGGCGGAGACGGGCTGCTCGTCTGGGATGTCAACAACGACGGTAAAATCACCAGCTCGAAGGAATTGTTCGGAAACTATGATGTCGATGGCAAGGAGCGCTTCAAGGACGGCTACGAGAAGGTGGCTCACTACTTCGACAAGAATCGGGACGGCCGGGTCGAGGGCGACGAATTGAGGGGCCTGCAGATCTGGAAGGACGCGAATGCGGATGGAAAAGTCGATGCTGGTGAAATGCAATCGCTGTCTCAGCACGGAATCACCTCCTTTGATGTGAAGAATATCAACCGCGGCGACATGAGCTCGACCTTCAACAAGCAGACCACGACCTACCACGACGTGGAAACCCAGGTCCTGGCCGGGTACAGCCATTATCACACTCGCGAGCTGGCCGGCTACCAGGACCAGTGGGCCATGCTGCTGATGGGCGGCTCCTGGCAACAGGGTGGCAACTGGCAACAGAGTGGCTACTCCCCATACGGTGGAGGCGGCTACTGGTGCTGACAGCTTCCGGGCCTGCGGGCCCGGCCAGCCTCTTTGTTGATCGTCTCAAATGACCATGATCGTTGCAACCTATCCCCCACCGATCACCCGGGTGCTGAACCGGGGGTACCAGCATCCGGTTGACTGGCAGGAGCTGGCCAACGCCCTGGTGGATGCTCAGGACTTTGTTCGAGAGGTTAGCCAGAGGCTTGATCGGGTCGTGCCCCTGGTGCGGCGGGCCGAGGGGGCCACCGAGATCATCGAGAGGACCCGGTCGCTGCAGGGCGAGCTGGACAGTTGCCTGGCCGCTCTGATCCGAGTGGCCGACATCGAGGACCCCGAGCTGTTGCCGGGCGGCCTCGAGCGGCTGGAGGGCAGCGCCCTGGCTCTCTGGCAGGCGCTCGGGCAGTTGCAGGCTCTCCAGGGCAGCCTGCCGTCCTTCAGCGATCATCGGCTCCTCAACCAGGTCTTCGCGCTCGGTCTCAATCTCCTGAGCGGCGAGCCGGACCAGGAGGCGCTCCTGGCAGCGCATTTGCCGGATCTCTTCGGCTTCACCGTCCAGCTCGGGCTGGCCCGTGAGCGCTTTGCCGCAAGCCACCCCGATGAAACGGCCATTGTGCAGGCCCTGGACCCCGCTCTCGAGTCTATCAAAGAGGCGACGGGCGGCTTTGCCCTGTATCTTCAGGGGCGGCAAGCGAACGATCTGAGCAATGCCCTGACGCTGCTCGACCGGGCCATGGGTCCTCTTGCAGCCTGTCTCAAAGCGATGCGCACTCTCGAGTATGAGCTCTCGACCTTCTCGGAGGATCCGCTCTACGAGCGTTGCTTCCGGGCCCTGTCCCGAGGAGAGCAACCCGAGGCCCGCTCAGCGCTGATCGCCCTCGAAGTCTCTCATCGCAGCACGGTCGAGAAGCTCAAGAGGATGCTGGCCCGCTTTCTCGGCCACAAGCGCAGAGAGCAATGGCAGCAACGCCTGACCACCTGCCTGGACGGATGCGAGGCCTCGCTGGCTCAACTGCTCGCTCACCCGAGTCTGGCCGGCCTGACTGATTTTCGTGACCGGGCAATCGGGCTCGATGGGCTCGCGCTCAGCTTGCACGAGGAGTTGGAGAGTCCCGCCAGGCTGGAAGGTGCCGCCCATTTTGCCGAGCTGCTCGAATTGCTCGAGAAGGTCTGGAGCGAAGGCCTTCCCGATCGGGTGCTGGAAGAGAAGACCCGGCAACTGGCGCAGAGCCAGCAGGACTATCGTCTGTTTCTCAAGACTCTGGCCGATACCGAGAAGGCAGAGCGAATCGAGCGCTGTCTCGACGAGCAGGAAAAAGCTCTGGAAGAGATCCAGGCCTATCTGCGCGATGGCCATCGCGATCACCTCGAGCTGGCAGCAGACCTGCTCTTTGACCCGACCAGAGAGCTCGCCGAGATCGCCTCGGCGGATGAGCCTCCCGCGCCGGAGCTGGAGACCGCCTCCAAAACCTGCCCCTTCTGCTCTCACAAAAATCCTGAGACGGCTCGTTCCTGCTCGAGCTGTGCTCGCCCCTTCCTGCAGGAGATGACCGGCGCGAAGCAAGCTTCAATGGACCTTTCGGAGAGCCCTCAAGCCTCACGCGACCCGTTTGAGGGGCTCTGGTCCCTTCTCGACCAGGCGCAAGCCGGCACCAGCCCTCCGGAGCAGGTCGAGAGGCTCTTGCTCGCTTCCCACGCCACGATAGCAAATGAAATCAGCCGACTGGAGGAGACCGACGCAGCGAGCGAGGGGGCCGATACCTGCGCGGCCCTGCTCGAGGTTGCCTGGGAGCTGAAGCTGTGCCTGGAGAAAACGGTGGAGCAGCTGCGTGAGGCCTCCCCTGACCTCTCCGATTGCAAGATGGAGCTAAAAGAGCTCGGCGACAGATTGCTCGAGCTGCACCAGGAGCTGGGCCAGAGGATGGCCTCGGCGGCGAAGTAGCCTCGATCTGCTCTCAGGGCGCCGGCGCCTGGCCGACAGAACCTGACTCTCGCCTGGCCCGGCCCTGCAGGTGGGCCCGCTCGACGTCCGGTCGCACCGGCAGGGGCCGTGGCCCTTCGGCTCCACCTTCAGCTCCGAGCAAGCTTTCTGTGGAGCGCCTGGGGCGACGAAAGATCCAGACCGTCACGAGGATGGTCACGCAACCAGGGACGAAGAGGAGCAGAATGCCTGTATCCAGGCCGACCTGGCCCGCACCCGGCTCATAGGTGAGGCAGCGAAAACTGGCCTCGTAGCCCGGCAGAGGGTAGCTGCCGATAAAGTCCCCCGCCAATTCAGCCTCCAGCAGACGGGAGGATGTGGGCGATACGACACCCCCGATCAGCAGATGAACCAGCCGGCCATCGCGCACTCCCATGACAACGCCAGGGTGATCGAACTGACGGCTGCTCTCGTCCCAGACGACCCAGAACCCAACGCTCCTGGCCAGCTCCTCGAAGGCCTGAGGGGAAGTCACGGCCAGGGTCCAACCCGCCGAATCCACTCCAAGAGAACGTGACAGCCTCGCCATCTGCTCGACACCGTCCCGCGGATCGAAGCTCAAGACCACAATTTTGTAGCCCTCGGAGCCCGCGCTGGCCGAGACGAGCGAGCGCAACAGCGGCGAGCACAGGCCGCCGCACTGGGAAGAGACCAGCGTGATGACCACCGGGCCCTCGGACCACAGGTCAGAAAGAGAGAGCGAGCGCCCTGTCTGGTCGGTCAGGGCGAGATCGGGGATCCTGGCGTGCAGGTAGCGCTCGGGCTCTGGCGAGGGCGGCTGGGCAGCCCCAGGAGTTGACCAGCCGGTCAGCAACCAGAGCAGGAGCGCCAGGAGCCCGCGCAGAGTCAACTTTGATAGGCCCTGACCAGGCGGCGACCGGTATCCCAGGCGTAGAGCAAGACCCCCACGAGCAAAAGGCTGCCCAGAGGCACCGCGATGGCAGAATAGTGAGTTCCCTGACCAACCACCTCGGGATACTGGGCATAACGCCTGGGAACCGAGTAGGCCCCTGCCAGGTAGAAGTTGAGCAAGAAACCATAACCGCCGATGAGCAGAAAGGCCATCACCGCACGTGTCAGGTTCGTTGCGTCGGGAAGATTGGCCTTCTGGTTGACCAGGTGGTAGGCGGCACCCATCAGCATCAGCACGCAACCCATGACGTAGTAGGTATGAAAATGAGCCGGCACCCAGAGAGTATTATGCAACACGGTATTCAGAGCAATGGTGGAGTCGAGCACCGCTCCCACCCCTCCGATGGCCCAGCCCATGGTGCCCAGGAACAAGAGACTTGAGGCCAGGTTCCATCGCATGGGGGACCCATGCACCAGGGCCAGGGTTCCCAGGATGGAGACGGCAGCCGCCGGAACCGAGACGAAATAGGAGCCGAACTGGCCAAGCACGTGCAAGAATCCGGGCTGGACGAAGTCCATGTAAAGGTGATGAAAGGTGGCCAGCAAGAGAAGACCCAGAGCGATGTTCCAGGCGATGGCGACGATACGGTTGGTTTTCCAGGGCCGCCCGGCGTATTCGGGAAGCACCTCATACATGACGCCCACCGAGAGGTAGAGAGTGAGATTGACCAGCAGGTGACCGAAAAGGAAGGTCAGGTTCTTCATCAGTAGAGCATCGACGGGATTTCCCGTGAGCCACTCCGCCAGGAAGAGAACCAGCAACAATACCGCAGAAATGAGCCCGACCAGCAGGGCGATGAGGCTGACCGTCGTGATTAAGACGAAAGGTGGGATCACGGGCTCGACAGGGACTTCGGGTTTGGCCGGGCCCTTGATGTAATGCCAGGCCAGGGCTCGGCTCAGAGAGTAACGCCTGGCGATAGCGATCAACAGAGCCAGGGTCCAGATCAGCCAGGCCACACCCAGAACCCCCAGCGTGGCCAGGAAGAGGGTGGTCGACCAGGCCGGCCACTGCCCCATGGACTTGAAGGGAAGGGGATAGAGAAAATACCACCCGGGAGCAAAGCGACCCACCAGAGTGGCGACCACCAGCATGACCACGCCCAGCACAGTCAGACCGCCGGCCACCTGGTTGGCAACCACGTTGACTCGGGCGTAACGGCTCAACAGGCAAGACACGATCGCCATCGCCACCGCAAACCAGAGACCGACCATTCCCAGGCCGTGCAGGGTCATCAGCGCGTAGAAGAGGCCTGGCTTCAGAGCGGGTAGCATCCCCCCCTGTCCTGACCTCATGATCAGACCCACGATCACAAGGACGGGGAAGAGCAAGAACATGATTGCGATCCAGAGAAGACTGAGGCGATAGGTGCCCGGGCTGAAGTCGTTGGAGGCGTGGGTATCGGCTGTCATTGTTGGTCCTTTCCTCAGGGCGTGGCGGAGACTTCGAACGTCTGGCGCATCGCGTGGTGCGCCTGACCGCAGTATTCCATGCAGAGCACTGTCCAGGTGCCGGGCTTCTCGAGCTTGACCCGCAGCTTGTTGACATAGCCTGGCATTACTTGAGCCTGGGCGACCAGCACTCCGCCCGGATCGTAGACCCCCAGGCCGTGGTTCACGTCCGCGCTGATGGCATCGAGCTCCACGTCGGCACCCAGTCGGAAAATGCGCGGGTCCTCGGTCACCTGGGCCGTGGGCGGATTCTCGAAGACGAATCCAAATTGGCGCGCGGTGACCCGAACCACCCGGTCGGGCAGGCTCTTCATCATGAACGGATAGGGCATGTGACCGATGGTCAGCGAGAAGGAGGCGGTCAACAGGGTCATCAGGCCGGCGATGACGTAGACCCTGAGGCGAGCCACCGAGGCGTAGTCTGTGTCATGGCGCTTCCTGGTGCTGAGGGCCACCCAGAGAAAAACCAGCACGATAGTCGCCGAAATTGATAAGAAGGGCACCAGGGCCCATTGCTGCACCACGGGATTCTATGCTCCTCGGGAGATTTTCGCGGCTTGCCTTCGAGGCTTGAAGCTCTCTCCCTCTTGGTTTTCGAACGGTCAAGGGAAAGTATTCGCGACCTGCCTGGCTCAGAAGGCTTGGGCCCATTGTTCGGCCCGTTCCGGTGCCATTCACTCTGCTTGAGAGATTTTTCAGTCGACCAGGCTAGACTCGCGATGATGCTCACTCGACCAGCGGTTGCCGCCCCCCCCTCCGAAGCGCAAAAACTGCGCCACAAGCTCGAGTTCCTGGAGATGGTGCGCGAGCAGGAGGCTGCAGAGCTCACGAAAGCGTCGGCCAGGCTGCAGGAAAACCTGGACCAGATTCAGCTCACGGCAGGCCGGCTGACCACCCAGGCCGAGGGAATTCACCGACTGAGCCAGGTGCGCCGCGCGCTTCCCGTGGTGGGGATGGCCAGCGGGCTGACCATGGTAGCCACCGCTGCCTCCCATCCGATCCTGGGCCTGGCGGCCGGGCTGGTCTGCCTGGCCTGCATCGGGGGCATCGAGGCGACCGACCGTCAGCTTTTTCCTCAGCGCAACCAGGAGTTCTGGGACCAAAAAGGGCGACACGACGCGCTGATGGCCACTCACCACGAGTTGCTCGGACGGGTCCAGGGCAGCGCAGCGAACTTGCAGAGCCTGCAAGGCCAGCTCAACGGCACGCGGGGCGAGCTCGACCTGGCCTTGCGCTCGACCATGGAAGCCGAGCAAGCCGTGGCAGAGGTGGAGCGGCTGGCCAGCTCTTTCAAGGGTGGAGCCAGCCTGGTCAGGGAAGAGAAGGGCCGGATACTCGTTGGGGGCACAGCCCTCAAACGGCGCCTGGCTGATGGTCCTCGATGAGCCCTATAAGGTGAGATACATCCCGGTCAGCGTGCAGAAGATGCTGACATATTGATACCAGGTGATTCTCTCGTGAAGCACAAAGCGAGCGAAAGCGATGGTCACCACCGGATAAGCGGCCGTGATGGGAGCGACGAGAGATACGGGTCCGTAGCGAGTGGCCACGATGACCGCTACATCCCCGCCCGCCATCATGGCCATGGGCACGCTCGAGTGCTGCCACTGGCGCACCCACTCCCGGTGGGACAGGTGCCCCCTGGGCACTCGCCCGTAGGCGAGGCCGTAGACGCCCAGGGTGAGCCACCCTCCCACCATCATGCTGAGCATGGCATTGGTCTCACTGGCCAGGGCCAGGCTGTAGGAGTACTTGAGCAGAGTCTGTCCGATGCCCCAGCAACCCAGGGCGGCCAGCGCCAGGGGAATCCAGCCGCGGCCGCTGCCTGGCTGGTCCGGGTCGGGGGGGCTGTAGGAGAGACCGGCGCAGCCACTCAGAACCAAAAGCACTCCGAGAAGCTGGAGAGGCCTCAGCACCTCGCCCAGAAAGATGGCGGCCAGGATGACCGTGAGGGCAGGATAGGCGGCCGAAAGCGTGCCCACGATGGTGATGGGCCCCGCCTGGATGGATCGGTAATACAGGATCCACCCCAGACCGTCCAGCACGTAGGCGAGCACAGTGACCAGAAGGAAGGAGCGGCCCCGGGCGTCGAGGGGATCAGGGTGTGAGTGGGTTAGATAGTAACCAAGACCCACCGCGGTCCGGGCCACGACAAAGAGGAGGCAAAAGCGCGCCGGGGAGATCTCGGCGATGTACTTCTTGACCAGACCCTGGCCGAAGCCGTAGAGCAGCAGGGCCGTGATCGCGCTCGGAAGCCAGGCGGACATGGGGCCATTCTATGGCCCGGGGCCGCAAATCGCAAGGGTGAACTTCGTGAGGCTTACTCAGCGGGGTCTTGCCGGGGGATTGGCCTGAGACGCCTGCCTTCCAGGCACTCGGCCGGACAGTCGCTTCCCGGCTCGAGCAGCGAGCACCGCTCGAGCTTGAGCTTCCCATCCTCCACCCGCACTTTTACCTCCGCGGTCGCCTCACAGCGCACACAGGTCACCACAGGTCGAGACTCGATCTCGCGCATCAACAAGGGCACGCGCCGCTGCATCATCCGCTGGATCACGATGTGCATCCACAACAGGCAGACAAGCCCGACGGCGAAGAGAAACATCCAGCAACTCGTCCAGATGCCGGAAGCACCCAGGAGATAGCCAAAAATGATCGGGTAGACAAAGCCGCCGATCCCTCCCAGAACTCCGACCAGACCCCCGACGACCCCAACATTTCCCGGGAAGTAGTCAGGAATGTGCCTGTAGATCGCCGCTCCCGCGCAGCCAAACAACAGCCCGAGAAAGAAGACCAGGACAGAGAAGACCCACACATTGGCCTGAAAGTAAAGCCTTGTGGAGCCACGGGCCAGGGCTTGCTTACGAGTGACCTTGTCGCCAACCTTCACCAGCGGCTCGTGCTCGATGACGGTGACCGGAAAAAAGAACATTCCTTCCACATGCCCGTCAACCTCATCGGCACCCACCCTGATTCTTGTCTGGCCTTTGCTGGCCCGCGCCAGAGGGTAGCGGGTCTTGTCCACGACGATCTCATCCGCCGTGACCTCGGTAACCGTGCCGGCGCCGGTTGCGGTTACTGCCTGACCAGGAGTCTGAATCTCCATCCGGGGGGGAAACAAGAGCAGCAGCAGGGCCAGGCTGCCCCCCAGCGTGTAGTACATGATCATTCGCGGACCAAACCGGTCAGCCAGAGCGCCACCCACACTTCGGATCAAGCTGGCAGGCAGGCTGAAGGTCGCGGCCAGCATGCCGGCAGTGGTGATGGAAAGGCCATACATCGTCACGTAGTAGGGGATGAGCCACTGGGAAACGGCGACAAAGCCACCAAAAACGAAAAAATAGTAGAGCCCGAAGCGCCAGACCCTGAGATTGGAGAGGGGGGCAACGCATTCGGCCAGGCTTCGGGGCCGATCAATCTTTCTGGTATCGGTCAAGAGCCAGAAAAGGACAGCGGTGAGGGCGAGCAGCAGAGCGTAGAGTCGGGGCAGGCTCCTCCAGCCTTCCAGGCTCTCGGCGGTCAGGACGCCCAGCAAGCTTGGCGCGCCCATGCTGGTCAGCGCCGCGCCCAGGTTGCCCATCCCAAAGAGGCCGAGCGCCATACCCTGCCGCTTGGGCGGGAACCACAGGGAGGCGTAGGCAACCCCGACCGCAAAACTGGCCCCGCAAAGACCAAAACCCAGGCCGGCAACCAGGAACTCCCCGAAGCCGTTGGCCAGGCTGACCAGGTAGGTGGGTAGGGCCGAGACCAGCATCAGCAGAGTGAGGATCAACCGCCCCCCGTAACGGTCTGCCAGCAGACCGGCAGGAAGGCGCATCAGGGCTCCGGTCAGAACGGGTATGCCGATCAACCATCCCAGCTTGACCCGATCCCAATGATACAGGCCTCGATCAACCAGGAAGGTGATCAGGACACCGTACATCATCCAGACCGCAAAGCACACCGTGAAGGCCAGCGTGGTCATCGCCAGGGCTCGCCAGGCTTTGGCCGGGACGATATCGGACGGGACCTGAGCTTCCTGGTGCGCTTTCTCGGTCAAGCCTTACCCCGCGCGAGGCTGTTGAGGCCGAGAAAGCGTGATGCACACTTCGCCGGGGTCATGCACGCCTTTGAGAGAGCCCAGAAACCCCCTGAGCATACCCGCCATCGCCCGCTGCACGAAATCTGACAGGGGAATACCGCGCCCGTTTACCGTCAAAGTGACCTGCTCCTGCGCAGGTGCCATCACTTTGGTGCTCACCGCTTCAAGCCTGCAAAGCTCCGCATGGTGATGTGGGGGCGGAGCATGAAGCTGAAGGGGTAGCTGAACAGGTGGACCAGCTTGGTGAAGGGCAGGTAGCAAAAGAAGAGCATGGCCACAACCACGTGCGTCTTCATGAGGAGCGGAGCTGCCGCCATCAAGGCTGCATCGGGTCGCAAGGTCAACAATCCGCCGACCCAGGGTCCGGCATTGTAGGTCACGCCCCAGGCCAGCTTGATCATCGAGTGGTAGAGGCCGAGGCTGGTGATGAAGATGATGAAGAGCAAGACGATGTAGTCTTCCGTCATACTGATGGACCGAAGCTGCGGGATCGAAAGCCTCCGGGCAAAGGCCCAGATTGCGCCGTACAGGACCAGCATTCCGCCCACCATCCCCGTCCAGCGGAAGTAGTCGACGCCCCAGGCCCAGTTCACGGCACCCGCCACGAAACCGACCAGGTGGGCGATCAACAAGATGAACAGCCCCCAGTGCAGGCACAGGACGGCCGGGCCAATGGAAGCGCGCCCGAAGAAACCGGTCGAGCGGGTCGTCCACATGAAGTCTCCCCGAACTGACCAGTCCCAGCGGCCCCGGAACTCTGTCATGCCGCCAGAGAAAGTGCGGTAGAATGTTCCGCCAAAGAACAGCAACAGCGAGATATAAGGCAATGCGACGAAGAGGAAGTTGTCAACCACGGCTCGTCTCCACCATTTCTCCTTCTCCTTCAGTGAGAGGTAGGTTCTCCATCAGGCTGCCTGCGCCCAGACGCTCCAGGTCTTGTTGCAGCAGGCGCTCGAGCACGTCCAGCAAATGCACGTACGGGCTCTGCAATTCTTGAAGCTTGGTGCGAATGGGGGGCAGGTAAGGCAGGGTGTATTCCTTGATCGCCTTGAGCCGGATCGGGTCGTCTGATCCGGCCGACATGCCCAGAAAGTCCACCACCTGGGGCAGATAGTCGGGCAGATCCCTGCCATTGGGCATCAAACCAAAGTGCTGATAGATCCCGACCCACTCGAGCATATATCCATTGCGATCGCACACGCCCGCCTTGGCACAGGATTCGGGCTCGGCAAAGACATTGCTGCCGAGGTAGAGAGAGCACTTGGGGTCTAGCTCGAAAAGGTCGATGTATTCCTCTTCACTGGCGGTGCTGCTCAGGAAAAGCTGCAGGGGCTCGCTGCACTCCGGGCCCAGGACCCGCGCCTCGGCCAGGGCAGTCTCGGCCGCCCGCATTCGCGCCTCAGCTTCCAGATCACAGGGATTACACCACAGCTCGGCGATAGCCCGATAGAGGTTCTCATTCATACTCTTTCACCGCGTCATGATGAGATTTGTGGTAGCTCTGCCGACGTTTCAGCGGAGTCCAGGGCCCCATCGCGTCGAACCCGGCCAGGCCGCGCTCGGTGTAGGGGCTGATTTCCGCATTCTCGCGCTTGGTGGTGGGGACCACGAAGCGCTCCTGATAGAAGGCCAGCGAGACGGCGCGAATGATGCCGGCAGCCTCCTCTTCGGTCAGGCCCACCTTCTTGAGCGCCTCCACGTTGGGGCGCCCCTCCACCTGACGTCCCCGCTCATAGTGACGAACGGCCAGTTGCCGGGCAAGCGAATCCCTGACCTCCTCGACGTTTCCAGCCGAGAAAAGGTTGGCCAGGTACTGCATCGGAACTCGGAACTTGTCCAGCTCGTCCAGTCCGACCAGCGTCTCCGGGGTCCGGGCCATGTCGAAGACATCCTTCTCGCCGGGCGAGTCCTTGCCGGCCGTGGTGATGACGGGGCTGAGTGGCGGGATGTAGAAGAGCGAGGGGAGCGTCCTGAATTCGGGGTGCAGAGGCAGCGCCAGCTTCCACTCCTTGAACAAGCGATAGACGGGAGAGCGCTGGGCGGCTTCGATCCAATCGTCCCCGAGCCCGCTTGCGCGAGCGCTCTCGATCACCTTCGGATCGTGAGGGTCGAGCACCAGGGCCCTCTGGGCCTTGATCAGGTCTTTCTCCTCCACCGAGGCGGCTTCCTCGACTTTGTCCAGGTCATAGAGGAGCACTCCGAAGGAGCGAATCTTCCCCACGCACGAGTGGAAGCAGACCGGCGGCATGCCAGACTCCACGCGGGGGAAACAGAGGATGCACTTCTCCATCTTGCCGCTGAACCAGTTGAAGTATGGCTTCTTGTAGGGGCAGGAGGAGATGCAATAACGCCAGTTCCGGCAGCGGGTCTGATCGATGAGCACGATCCCATCCTCTTCGCGCTTGTAAGCGGCACCGGAGGGACAGGCCGCCACGCAGGCGGGATTCATGCAGTGATTGCAGATGCGGGGCAGATAGAAGTAGAAAACGTCCCGGAAACGCAGAAAGGCTTCATGTTGCTCGGGGCTGATCCCCTTGAAGTTCATGTCATACTTTCCGGTGATGTGCGCCCCCCCGGCATTGTCCTCCCAGTTGGCACCCCAGTTGATGGGAATGTCACGCTCGTCGGTGACCATGGAGCGGGGAGCGGCCACGGGTTGCTGCCTCAGCGGCTCGGTCGTGTGCAGATCCTCGTAAGTGAAAGTGTAAACGTCACCGCCGTAGTAGTCCTGCATCTCCGGCATGTGGGGGTTGTAGAAAAGGTTGAGCATCTGGTAGGCCCTGCCACCGTAGCGCAGTCTCAGTGGCTTATAGCCATCCTTGACCCACCCGCCCTTGTAGCGGTCCTGATTCTCCCACTGCTTCGGGTAGCCGATGCCGGGCTTGGTCTCGACATTGTTCCACCACATATACTCGGCGCCCTGGCGATTGGTCCAGACGTTCTTACAGGTGACGGAACAGGTATTGCAACCGATGCACTTCTCCAGATTGAATGTCATGCTGTAGGTCGCCTTGACCCTCATACTACACTTCCTTCCTCACTCCCGGTCGCCCCGGATCGTCTCACTCCCGAGGGAGCAAGTTGAGCTCTTCCTCTCGATAGATGACTTTCTTGGTGCCGCCCAGAGGCATCTTGCGAATCAACACCCCGTGGTCGCGCTCTGACGGGCTCGGACCCCAGAAGTTGATGTAGAAGGTGAACTGGGCGTAGCCACCGATCATCGTGCTCGGGTTCATCAAGATCCTTGTGGTCGCATTGTTGTTTCCGCCTCGCAGGTCCGGCAGCTTGCGCTTGTGAGCCAGTGGCGAGAACGGGACGTTGATGTGGCGCTCCACCTGGTGGTAGGTAATGGCCATGTCCCTGGGAACCTGGTGGCTCACGACCGCCCGCACCACCTCGATGCCGTTCTCACAGTACATTTCGACCCAGTCGTTGTCGGCCACGTCGATCTCTTTGGCGTCGTCCGGATTGAGCCACACCGTAGGGCCACCGCGGGACAGTTGCAGCATGGGCCAGTGATCGCGGAACGAGCTGTGGATTTGCCACTTGCCGTGAGGGGTAATGAACCGGAACACCTTGGATTTTCCCTCGGCCTTGTCGAGCCGGATGTCGCCCACGGCAACCATGTCGATGGGCGGCTTGTTGGTCGGCAGGGACTCGCCGAACTCGCGGATGCCCTGGTGATCATAGTAGATCTCTTGCCGGCCCGAGAGCGTGTGCCAGGGCTTCAGGCGCTCGACGTTCATGGTAAACGGCCCGAATGTTCTCAGCTTGCCTGTCTTCGGGTCGGAGAGAATGGCGCTCCACTGGGGGGTGGTGTGAATTCTCCTGGGTTGGGCGATGATGTCGCGGTAATGCACGCGCCGTTGCCGCACGCTCTCGACCATGTCCGCCAGAGGCAGGCCGACTTTCTTCTCCATCTCCTTGAAGAACATCTCCGAAAGCCGGCCGTTGAGCTCGGGAGAGATCTGACAGATCAGCTCACAGAACTGCTCGGCCTTCTCAAAGGTCACCCGACCATCGCGAACGGTCAGCGAGTCGTTGTGCTTGAGCTCTTCCTCCACGATGGGGGTGAGGTCGGTGTATTGCCCCTTGGAGCCAAATCCTTTGGGCTTGCAGACCAGCGGGCCCAGCGAGACAAGCTTGTCGTAAACGGCCGTATAGTCGCGCTCGACCACGGCGATATCGGGGAAGGTCTTGCCGGGGATGAGCTCGGCTTCCCCCTTCTTCCAATCCTTGACCTCACCGAGAGGCTGGGCGAGCATGTCCGGACTGTCCATCCACAGGGCTTTGAAGACCACGTCCTTGACCGGCTGGGGGAAGTGCTTCTTGGCCAGCTCGGAGAACTTCTTGGCGATCAGCTTGAAGGCTTCCCAGTCGTGCTTGGTCTCCCAGGGGGGATCGGTAGCCGGCGTCAGAGGATGCACGAAGGTATGCATGTCGCCGAAAGTGATGTCATACTTCTCATACCAGAAGGCCGCAGGGAGCACGACATCGGCATAGTTGGCCGTGCTGTCCATCCGCAGGTTCAGGTTGACCAGCAGGTCGAGCTTTCCGACAGGGGAAGGCTCGACCCAATCGATCTCTTTCACCATGCCCTTGGCCGGCTCATTATCCCACATCACGTTGTGGTGCGTGCCCAGGAAGTGCTTGAGCGTCAATTCCTGGCCGCGCATGCTGGTGCCGATCAAGTTGCCCCGGTAGACGGTGAGAATCTTGAGCTGGTTCTCAGGAGCATCGACATTCGGCAGGGCAAAATTGAGCTTGCCGCTCTTGAACTGCTCGGCAACCCACTCTTTGACCTCGGCATCGGTCTTGCAACCGGCCTGCACGGCTTCCTCATAGAGCTTGAGAGGGTTCTTGCGGTCGACCTGGGGGAAGAAGGGCAACCAGCCCAGTCTCACCGCCAGCGAGTTCACGTCGGCGGCATGGTTGAGGGGAGGAAGCTTCTCGGCGCCCACGGCCCATTGCGTGTCGAGGTTCATTCCGTCGTAACGCCACTGGCCGGTGTGGAAGTACCACAGCGAGGTGGTGTTCATGATCCGAGGAGGTCGCTGCCAGTCGAGCGCGCCACTGAGATTGACGAAGGCCGCGTTCAGCCTCGTATGCTGGGTTCCAACATAGTGATTGAAATTGCCGCCATTGACTCCATTGCAGCCACACAGCGCCAGCATCACCGCCATACTTCGATAGTACAAGGAGGCTCCGTGATACCAGTGCTGCACCCCCGGACCGGTGATGAAGAGGGATTTTCCCTTCGTCTTCTCCGCATTCTCGGCAAACTCTCGGGCCACCTGAATGGCCAGGTTCCTGCTCACGCCGCTCTGAGATTCTTGCCATGCCGGCGTGTAAGGCTTCGGGTCATCGTAGTCTTTGGGATAATCGCCCTTCAGACCACGCGAAACGCCCGCCTGGGCCATCAGCAGGTCGAAGGCCGTGGTGACCAGACAGGTCTTTCCGTCCTTCAAAGTGACCTCTTTGACCGGGACCTCGCGCAGGATCTCCTGGGCAGCCTTGCCCTTGCCCGGGGTCTTGCCCAGAGTGATGTGGAACGTGTTGGTGAAGTCACTGAAAGAGACGCTCGCTCTTTGCTCGCTCTTGCCAAGAAGCGTCAGCATGGGGTCGAACTCTTTTCCCGTTACGGCGTCCTTGGACTGCAAGTTCCAGTTGCCGGTGGGCTCCTTCTCCCAGCGGAAACCCACCGTCCCGGTCGGGACGTGCATCTCGCCGCCCTCGTCCATCATCAGGAGTTTCCAGTCGGCATTCTCCTGGTCTTTGTGGGCGGCCAGGTCGGAGGCTCTCAGGAACCGGCCCTGATAATGCGTCTCACCGTTCTTGTCGAGCATGACCAGGAAGGGCAAGTTGGTATATTTCTTGACATAATCCATGAAATACGGGACTTCACGGTCAGCGAAGAATTCCTTGAGAATGACGTGGATGCAGGCCATCAAGTAAGCGCCATCGCTTCCCGGTACCAGGGGAACCCAAAGGTCGGCATACTTGGAGACATCTGAGTAGTTCGGAGACAAAACCACCACTTTCGTTCCCCGGTACTTGGCCTCGGGAAGGAAGTGGCAGTCCGCCGTCCTCGTCATGTTGAGGTTGGTGCCGGCTACGATCCAGTAGGTGCTGTGATACCAGTCCGAGCTCTCGCAGTTCTCGGTCTGATCTCCGAACATGGAGGGAGAGACGTGCGGGAGGTCGTGATACCACTCGTAGTAACTGCAGTAGATTCCCCCGATCAAGTTGTTGTAGCGATGACCGGAGATGAAACTGAGCAGGCTCATGGCCGGGATGGGCGCAAAGCTGGCGATGTGGTCGGGACCGAACTTCTTGATGGTGTAAATCTGGGCAGCCGCCACCATCTCACAGGCCTCGTCCCAGGTGACCCGCTTCCAACCGGCTTTGCCCCGGGCCAGCTTATAGGCCTTGCTGTGTCCCTCGTTCTCGACGATGCTGGCCCAGGCTTCGACCGGGTCTTTGCCGCTGGCCAGGCCTTGCTGATACATCTTCCAGAGGACCCCACGGATGTAGGGGTACTTGGGTCTCAACGGGCTGTAAGGGTACCACGAGGCGGTAGCTCCCCGCTGGCAGCCCCTGGGCTCGACGTTGGGCACGTCGGGGTCGATCTGCGGGTAATCGGTTTTTTGCAGCTCCCAGCAGATGAGACCGTCCTTGACGAAGACCTCCCAACTGCACGCCATCGAGCAGTTGACCCCGTGAGAGGTTCGCACGCTCCGGTCGTAGGACCAGCGTTGACGATAGAAATTCTCCCACGACCGGGAGTCTTTGTTGATGTCGAACCACCTGCTCGTCACGGGCTTATACCTCCAGCGCTTTCTTCTTTCCCGCCTGCAGCCCGATCAGGGTGAACCCGGCGATCAAGACAAGACCGACTCCGATGGTCGGGATGAACGGGCCCGGAATGCCCGAAGGAGGGGCGCCCCCCGTTGCTCCGCCACCGAGAAAGACGATAAGGGCGTCGGTTTCCTGGTCAGATATCCCCAGGTTTGGCATGGCAGCGGGGAACGTCTTGCGCAACTCCTGGGTGACCGGGTCGTTCTGGTCGTGGTGCATCTTGGGATTTTGAATCTGGACCTTGAGCCAGGCCTGCTCGCGCCGCTCGGTGACTCCCTTCAGGTCCGGCCCGATCTTGGGCCCCTCCCCGATCGTGTGACAGGCGGTGCACTTACTTGCGAAAACCTCGCTACCAGTTTGGGCCGCCGCGCTGCAGCACATGGCCGCCACCAAGAACACCGCGAGCAGCCGGCGCAGTGGGCAATTCAAGAAGAAGGCTCGAGTCCTACTCATCTCCCAAAGACAATCCCTTCTCGATAGTGTCACGACTTCGCGGGCGGCGACCGCCCGGCGAGCAGAGCCAGCCTCGCTCACGCGTACGAAATCCATCGGAGCGCGAGACCAATGATCTCTGCCTCCAGGTGTACTTTACGGGCAGGCTCTTACATCTGGCTTACATGCCTTCCACAGGCTTGCGGGGGCACTCGGGCGTCGGGCCGCGGCCGGCCAGGCCGGTCGGCGAGGGCTCAGGCCGTGCCATTGCAGAGAATCAGGGCCGGATCCGCCGAGCGGATGGCCCGAAGAAGTTGCTGGGTGTCGGGCAAAGGATCAGCGTCCAGCTCTTGACGCACCAACCGGGCGCATTCATCGTACTGCCGAAACGCCTCGCTCCTGCGACCTTGCCGCCAGAGGCACAGGATCAGGCCCCGGTGCAGGTCTTCTCGCAGAGGGTCGGCCCCGAGCGCGCGCCGGTAGTGGCCTTCGCTCCGGTCGAGCTCTCCCCGCTCGAGGCAGATCTCGGCCATCGCCTTGAGCATGGAGTGAAAGCGCTCTCGGCACTGCTCGCGCTCGCTCCAGCACCACTCGGCGTAGGGCTCATCCTCGAAAAGATCCCCCCGATACACCTCGCAAGCTTGCTCAAAATGCGGTAGAGCACGCATTGGCTCCTGGCCCATGAGGGCCTTTTTGCCCTCGCGGAACTGCCGCTCGAACTCGAGCAGATCCACGAAAATGCCGGGGCTGCTGCGGAAGCAGTAACCGTCGCCTTCGTGGCAGATGTGCTGCCAGGGAGGGCCGGCTTCCAAGACCTGGCGCAGGGAGTGCAGAATGCCGTGCAGACGGTTGGTGCCCGCCTGCAGACTGGCCCCGGGCCAGAAGATCTCGCACAGCGCCTCCCGCCCGATCGGCCTGCCCGCCTGCAACAAAAGCAGCCGGAGCAGGGTGATCGCCTTCTGTCGGGTGAAGGCCTCCCGGGGGATCAAGCGGCCACGGCGGCGGATCTCAAGCGGGCCAAAGCAGCGAATGCTCCATTCGGGCACCACCTTCGGTTGCTCTGGCTGCCTGGGGTCTGGCTCGGAGCAGCAGCACGGGCGCGTCGACCAGTTGCGTCTGATCTCTTGCACGATCTCCAGCGACGGAACAAGAAATCGGGTCATCGGTTGAGGACTGCGCGTGTACAAACACTGCGCGATCTGGTCGGCGACCGGCAGGCACATCCGGTCGCCCGTCGCTGACGAAGAGCAAGCCCGGCAGGGGGTCGGGAGACCCGGCCCCGCACTCTCAACGAGAACCACGCGCTTTGTCAGTCGAGCCGGACAATCAGGCTCCCCACCGCCAAATTGCAGCCCGTCAGCACGGCTCTGCTCGCGCAAAAATGCCGCCAGGAGATCCAGCTTGCCCTTATGGAAGGGGCCTGCCCTGGCAACCTGCAGGCGAGCCCGGTCATAACTCGCTTTCAAGCCATTGGAAATGAACAGGGCGGCCCACTGGAGCAGCTCGGACACGCGCGGCAACGGAACCTCGGGCGAGCTCCAGGCCAGATTGACGCTGCCCAACAGGCGGCCTTCCCCTACCAACGGGGTGCACGCGTAAGTTCGGATGCCACAGCGCTTGATGCTCTCGCGCAAGAACCTGGGGTCCTCTTGGAGGCGATTGGTGAGTAACTCCCGTTGGCGAGCGGCTACCAGGCCAGGAAACCCCTCGCCCGGGGCGAATCGGCACTTCTCATAAAAAGCCGATGGACGCCATCCGGAGTGGGCTGACAGCACCATCTCCCCGTCCAGGGGACTGGCGAGAAAGAGCTCGGCCGCCTGGGCGTCGAGCACCAGGCGCAAGGTCTCCAGGGCCTGGTCCAGGCCTCGGTCCGGGTCATCGCTCGTCAACCAGGACATCATCCGCGTCATGACGGCCAGATCGAGGGACAGGCTCGGGCCACAGGTGGACCCATCGGCGTAACCAACCAGCATCTGCCCAGTGGGAAGAGTCACGCCCAGGCAAGGGTATCCCTTGCGATTGCAGCCACCCAAAGCCGTACAGGACCCGTCATCTACGCAGGCCGGCAAGACTTCGCGACAACGCCTCCCCACGGCCGCCTCGGACGGAATCCGAAGCCGCCGGCCCAACTCTTCATTCCACTGAATGATGCGCAGGTCCGGCGATGTGATGAACCAACCTCTATGCAAATGCCCTCCGCGGTGAGGCTACCATGAGCGTGCACCCTCGATAACTGATCCAGATCAAGCGGCCACTCATCGATGTGGCGTGGCGCCCCTGACCCGACCGGTGGTCCCCTTCGAAGAGACCCGGAGTCTCCACCTCCCAATCTTTGAAAGACTCCTGAAGCTCGTGGGTGGACGCAATGCCGGACAAGTCTTCGCGCGGCAGGCGGGGCGGGGTGCTGTCGGGAACTTACCCATGTGAAGTACGCGATCAACGGCACCCTTCTCCAGACTCTGACCCTCGAGCTGACCCCCGGCGATCGGCTCTACAGCCAGACCCACAGCATGTCCTGGATGAGTGACGGGGTGAGGGTCTCCACCCACACCGGCGGCGGACTCTGGGAGGGCGTCAAGCGCGCCTTCTCGGGCTCGAGCCTCTTCCTTACCGAGTTCGAGGTGGACCTGCCCGCCCGGGTGGCCTTTGCGGCTCGTTATCCCGGCACCATCGTGCCCCTCGATCTCAAGACTGGCGAGAGCATTTTGTGCCGGCGAGAGAGCTTTCTTTGCGCCCAGAAGTCGGTCTCGCTCGAGCTCGCTTTCCACAATCCCGATGTCTGGCTCTTCGGCTCGCAGGGGCTTGCGATGCAGAAGGTCACCGGACCCGGACTGGCCTTCATCGATCTCTCGGGCGAGCTGGTCGAGCAGACTCTGGCCGATGGCGAGCGGCTGCACCTTCGCCCCGGGCACGTGGGGATGTACGAGCCCACCGTCCGCTTCGAGGTGAACATGGTCGAGGGAGTCAGCAACGCCCTCTTCGGTCAGGGCCTGTTCATGGCCACCCTGACCGGTCCGGGCCGCATCTGGCTGCAGACCATGCCGCTCGAGCACCTGGTGGACGCGCTGGGCTTGCGGCGCGGCCAGACCAGCGTGACGGTGAGCCGGAGCCGCCGCGAGCGCGAGAAGGAGCCCGCGAGGCCCGCTCCCCCTCCCGAGCCCACGCCACGCCCGAGTCGCGGCATGGTCAGCAAGCTGTTTGACTTCCTCTTCGACGACGGCCCCGTGCTCGGCCCCGGCCCCCCGAGCCGCAAGCTCGACACGGTGCGCGACCGCACCGACGAGGTGCGGGACAGGGCGCCCCGCAGCAAGTCGGGCAGCGGGTTCTCCTTCGGGCCCGCTTCCGGCTCGAAGGACGACTCGAGCAGCTCCTCGCGTCCTGGCATCGGTTTCAGCTGGGGCGGGGGCGCAAGCTCCGACAGCCCCTCCTCGCGCGATGAAGACAACGACCGGCGGGGAGGCTACGGGCTCAACTTCTGAGCACCTGGTTCAGCTCGCCCCGGTCGAAGTAGACCCCCTCGCAGCTGCGGCACAGGTCGATGCGCACTCCCTTGTTGTCGGCCACCTGCAAGAGCGCCTCGCAGCGCGGGCAGCGCCGCTCTCCTTCGAGGACGAGCGGCCGATCCGGCACGATGCTGACCGGCTCGAGCAGCCAGCCGGGCAGCGAGCGCATTTTAGCCAGCGCTTTCAGCTCGTGACGGTCGAGCCAGAGCCCGGCGCAAGCGGGGCACTGGTCCACCTCCACCTTGCCCACCTTCTGGGGTTTCAGGGGCGAGCGGCAACCGGGGCACAGGAGTAAAACGCTGGTGGCGCTTGCGGCCGCTGCTCCGGCAGAGCTCGTGGTGACAGCATCATCCACGTCGGCCTCGCCGCAGCACTCGCAGCTCATGCAACAACAGTCGACCGTGGGATCGCTGGGGGCACAGCACCCGCTGTGAGAGCTGCCGCTGTGACAGCATCCGCCGTGAGAGCTGTCACAGCAGCCTGTGCAGCAACCGCTGTGATCGCCGCTGCCACAGCAACCGTCGCAGCCGCTGCAGTCGCCGCCACCACAGTCGCAATTGCAGTCGCCCGCCTGCAGACGGCGCCAGGAGGGCACCCAGGACCCGTGCACCGGCAGGCGGTCGGCCAGCGAGTCGAGCAGGGGGTCGATCAGGCTGCCCAGCGGCTCGAGGTCAGCAAAGCGCCGCAGGGCAGCGGTCAGCTCCTCCAGCGAGCCATGCAGCAGAGTTGCAGCGCGGGCCTCCTGCCAGGCGGGTCCCCAGCATGCCGCCAGGGCGTTGAAGCGGCCTTTGCGGGCATCCTCGGCGAAGTCCTGAGCCGCATCCAGGTAGTAGAGAAACCGGCCCAGCACCTGGCCCAGCCGGCCCAGGTCGGAGCGACGCTCGGGGCGGCCCGAGAGATCGCCCACGTGCTCGAGGATGGCTCCAATGGTGTCGGCAGTGGGCTGGCTGAGCTCGCCCAGCGAGCCTCGGGCCTGCTCGACCAGCGCCTGCCGATGGGGCAGCGCCCGGATGATGGCCAGCGGGAAGCCGGTGTCGCCCAACACCTGGTCCACCCGTCTCTGGTAGGCGGCCACCCAGGCGCCGGCCAGCCGGCGGGTCAGTCCCCGCTCGTCCTGCCGGTCGTCCTCCAGCTTGGCCGAAAGCAGGGCCAGATTGAGCGCGGCCAGGGCACGGCGCCCCCACACCGGCAGCGGAGCTACCCGCACTTTGCGCCAGGGCAAGGCCGTGCAGGCGGCCGGACGGGCCTCTCCCGGCCCTTCCAGGCTCGAGAGCAGCACACTCAGGAAGGTCAGGTCGTAGTTCATCCACAGCGAGGCCGGCTTGCCGCCGAACTCGGCCATCAGATGGCAGCTCGCGCAGAAATGGGCCTGGTAGGCAGGACGCGCGCAACCCAGGCGGCGCTTGAGAATTCCCAGCTGTCCGAACATGTCAGCCCAGCCCCTCGCGCATGTGACGCCGCTCGATCTCCTCCAGGGTGGCAATCTCTCCCACCGACATCTCGCCCGCCCGAACCTGCTTGATGCGCGGCGAGCGCAGCGAAAACACGCCGCCCACGTCGCGCACCACTCCCTCCAGCGCCACCGTGACCACCAGGTAGGGGGCCAGCTCGAGACCGGCGGCCGTGCGCTGGTGACCGCGGTGCTCGATGGGGCGGCCGGTGAGGAGGTTGTGCTGCAAGATGGCCCCGGCGATCTTCAGGGTGGTGGACTCGTCCACGCCCCCCACCGTGCCCACCAGGTGCAGCCCCTCCGGCCCCCGGCAGGAGATGAGGTAAGCGTCGAACATCCGCTTGCCGGCCGTGCTGGGATCGCTCCAGAAGGCGCCCGTCAGCACCAGGTCCAGCGTTTCCTCGGGCTTTCGCTTCATCCAGTTGGGAGTGCGGGTGGCCAGGGGATAGGCCGAGCTCTCGATCTTGAGCATGCCGCCCTCGTAGCCCTGAGCCCGGAACTGCTCGTAGAGCCGGTTCATCTCCTCGCGACTCTCGACCCGCCTGCCCCGGCTCAGCTCCAGCGGCAGGGGCAGCGGGAGCTGCGAGGGAACAGCCAGCAGGCGCTCGAGGCGGGCGCGGCGCTCGGAGAAGGGGCGGTCGGTCAGGTCCACCCCGTCGAGGTAGAGCAGGTCGAAGGCGGTGTAGCGCAGGTTGACACGGGCGGCCCCCGGCTCGCCCCGCAGGAAGGTGTGCACCTCGTAGACGGTGCACGGGCGCAGTGTGCCGCTACGGTCCAGGGTGCTGCCGTGCAGCTCACCGTCGAGAATGGCGCTGTGACAGGGCAGCACCCGGGCCAGGGGGGCCAGGCCCGGGATCAGCTCGCTCCAGTCGTGGCGCCGCCGGGTGTAGCCGGCAAACTCGAGCTGACCGCGCTCGTCGGTCGCTTTGTGCAGCATCAGGCGGATGCCGTCGTACTTGCACTCGAACCAGGCCGGGAGCTTGACCTCGGCCGGCACGGTGGCCCCCGCCAGGGCCGGTAGAATGGGAGACAGCGGCTTCAAAGCGATCTTCTTGAGCCCGGGAACACCCTCGTGCTCGAGGATGCTGGCCAGCTCGAACGGGTCGGTGAGCGCCGCTACCGTGGCCAGCACTTCTTTGGCCGCCTGGAACTGGGCGGCCAGGTGCTCGTAGATCAGCTCGCTGCGCCCGCTCAGGCTCAGGTGCACCTTGTTGAGGATGAGGGCCGACAGCACGTAGGCCTCCAGCCGGCCGCAGCGCAGGAACAGGTCCTCCAGGGCCCGCATGCGGTGAAACGGCTCGGCCCCTTTGAGAAAGCGCAGCACGGTCAGCACCTCGGCGGAAGTCAGATCGGAGCGGTCGCGCGTCGTTCGCATGGCAAAGAGCGAAGCCAGGTCGCCAGCCCCCACGATGCTGTGGCGGATCTGCGAGACGGTGCGGAAGGCCAGCCGGGCGAGCAAGCGGGTGAGCGTGTCCTCGCGCACCCCCGGGGGCTTGCCCATGAACGGGTCCCCCATCACCAGCGCGACCTTCTCCTGCAGGCTCAAGCCCAGCTTGCGGGCCAGGAATTCGCCCACCAGGCGCGAGCGCTGCTCGCTCGTGAGCGGCGCGGCGGCGGTCAGGCCGAAGAGCCTGCCCACCCGCTCAGGGGCCAGGCCCATCAAAGGTAGAAAGAAGCCCCGGCACAGGCTGTAGAACGGGATCGAGTCCAGGGCCTCGTCGGCGACGTCGGGCTCAGCCTCGAGCAGAGAGTAAGCAGCGAACAGCAGGCTGGAGGGAAGCTCGAGCAGCTTCTCCAACTCTTCCAGGCTCTGGCGCCGGGCCCCGATGCCGGGGCGAGCCAGGCGCACGGCCCGGATGGCTCCCCCCTCGAGGAACCATTCCCGGATGGCCTCGGGAGTTGCCGCCCTCATGCCGGCGGGAAGGGCAACATCTCTTCAGGTTGAGCCGGGTGCACCGAGAGCGTCCCCAGCCCCTCCTTCTGGGCCAGCCGCAGCACGTGGGGGAAGAGAGGCGTGGTGACGCACTTGACCGCCCGGATGACATCGATCACGTCGCGGTACTTGCCGCCCCACAGGGCCGCCTCTTCCTTGGAGCCCAGGCTCATCTCCTCGATCAGGAAGACGGCGTCGGCGGTGTGCATCAGCGCCTCGCCCCCCACCGGCATGCCGGTGTCGCGGATCTGCCCGATGGTCAGACAGGTCACGCCCTTCTCGTGGTTGTAAGTCTTGAGGGCGCTCAGGTTGTCGGCCGTCCGCGACCTGGTGGGGTCGAGCGTGTTGAGCGAGTCGATCACCACGAAACGCACCTGCTCGCGCTCGATGATGTAACGATAGCGGTTGACGAACTCCTCCCAGGTTTGGCCCTTGTGGTACTGAGCGTTGAGCACCAGGATGTTGGCCAGCACCTTCTCGGTGAGCTCTTGCTCCGACAGGCCCGTGACACCCATGCCGATGCGGACCAGGCGCGAGGAGAGGGGCTCGCGGCCCGAGCCGGCCTCGTCCAGAAAGCCCTCCTCGGCGATCACGAAGAGGCACCTCGTGCCTCCCAGGGCCACCCGCACCATGGCCTCGATGGCCGAGCGGGTCTTGCCCTTGCCAGGAGGGCCGGCGAAGGCGATGGTGCATCCTTTCGGGATGCCGCCCAGGGCGTGCTTGCCGTCCGGAGTGAGGCACAGGACGTCCAGCACCTCCTGTACCGGGAGGGCCTGCTGCTCGCGCAGCAGCGAGCCTTTCGTGGCCGGGCGAATCAGCTCGGCCTCCAGGCCCGGGTCGGGCTTGTCCTCGGGAACGGCGTAGGAGAAGGGCTGAGCGGCCGCATCCACGGCCGGGGCGGGACCCGATCCGCTCATGGCCATCATCATCTGCATCATCTGCTGCATCATGGCGGCCGGATTGGGCCCCGCCGGAGGGTAACCGGGAGCAGGGGGATAACCGGGATAGCCGGGGGCGGGATAGCCTGGAGGCGGGTAGCCGGGCGGCGCGGGATAGTTTGGATTTTGAATCTCGCTCATCGTGGACCTCAACTCCCTCCCAAGGATGGCGCTGGGTTCGCGATCACATTCGAAGGAACCTACAGAGCAACCTGGAAGACTTGAGTCGTGTTCGACTTCCTGAAACGCCCCCAACCGGTGGAGCTGGTGGAGATCTCGGCCGCCACCGTCACCTTTCGTAGCAAGAAAGCCCATCCTGAGGGGAAAGTGCTGCGCATTCGCTTTGATCTGACCGACGGCTCGAAGAGGCGCGAGTTTAAACTCGCCGTCATGGTTCAGTCCTGTCGGCCCCACACCGACAAGCAATTTGTCTGCGTCAGCCAGGTGCTGGAGACTCGCAGCCTGTCGTCCATCTACGCCGCCACCCAGGAAGGCCTCAACCAGGCTGGCGAGGCTGCCCGGCGCAAAGCGCGCCTGCCGGCCCGGCTACGGGTGGTCTCGCACGGCATCCACGCTCTCAGCAAGGACTTCAACGCCGATGGGATGCAGCTCGAGGTGCTCGAGCCGGTGGAGGTCGGCACCCAGATGGTGCTGACGGTCGAGTTGCAGACCACCCTGTTTCCCATGCTGCTGGTGCCGGCGGGCACTGCGCTGTACCGGCTGGCTCCACCGGCGTTCCTCGCGTCGCACACGTTCTTCTTTCACAAGGGGCAACGGCTCGACGAGGCGGCGCTGCGCAGCCAGCTCACGCTGGCCGGCTACGAACACGTCTCGCAGGTGGTCCATCCCGGCGAGTACTGCGTGCGCGGCGGCCTGATCGACCTCTACCCGATGGGCTCGGCGCTGCCCTACCGGCTCGACCTGTTCGGCGACGAGATCGATTCGATCCGTACCTTCGATCCGGACACCCAGCGCAGCCTCTACGCCATCGATCGGGTGCGGCTGCTGCCGGGGCGCGAGTTCCCGATGGACGAGGCCGCGCGGACGGCCTTCCGCAGTCGCTGGCGCGAACGCTTCGAAGGCGATCCGTCGCGAAGCACGGTCTATCGCGACGTGGGCAACGGCATCGCACCCGCGGGCATCGAGTACTGGCTGCCTCTGTTCCACGACGGCACGGCGACGCTGTTCGACTACCTGCCCGCCACGACCGTGGTCGTCTCGCACGGCGACGTCGAGGACGCGTCGCGCCGCTTCGCCGACGAGGCCGGCCAGCGCTTCCGTTTCCTGTCGCACGACCCCGAGCGGCCGTTGCTGCGGCCCGACGAGCTGTTCATCGACGGCGGCCAGTTCTTCGTCGAGGCGCGCCGTTTCGGGCGCTGGTCGATCGCGCGCCCCGAGCCGCAGGCCCCCGTCAGCGAAGCCGCGAAGGCCGCATTCGCCGCCGCTCTGCCCGACGTGGCCGTGAACCGCCGCGCGCCGAACCCGGTCGAGCGGCTCGCCGCGTTCCTCGAGGCCTCGCCGCTGCGCAAGCTGATCGTCGCCGAGT
>QWHO01000318.1 GCA_021404945.1 bacterium CPR1 | reverse complement strand
CATGGGATTTCTAGACCTTGGAACTTCGGGTAACGGACGTGCCTGGCGTAGGGCCTTCCAGCGCTGCTTTCTCGACCGTCGCCCTCCTGACACCTGCTCGGTGGCGATGGTTTCGGAGGAGTCACGCTCAACCCGGACCGTGCCCGCATTCGTTAAGCGCACGGTCACGGTTTGCGTGCAGGTCCTGGTGTGCAGTTTTCCCGCGCTTGCGGCTCGCATGCAACGGGAAGAGATTTCGCACCTGGACACGAATGACCGGCGCGACTTGGCGGACCCGGGCGGGGATGGCATGGGTCTCTTGCGGGGCGTCGGTCATGTGCTTGCCGCCTGGAACAAGGACCTCTTCCTTTCGGTGGTGAGCAAACTGTTTCGGGGAGAAGCGGGCCGGGACCGGGACGGCAACCATTTAGTGATCGATTTGACCGCGATGGGGGGAACCGGTGGCTCGGCGGCTCCGCACGCCCTCGGTGCGGCCCAGCTGGTTCAGGAGGAATGCGGTCACGCAAGCAGCACCCAGCTGCACGCGGTGGTGACGGGGCATCCCATGGACACCTTTTCTGAGATGAGCGACCGCCAGAAGAGGAATCAGGCAGCAACGTTTCAGGATATGTGCGCGATCCTGGCTGGCGGCGCTTGTCATCCCGGTTTCTCATCGAAAGGGCTGGGGGTGGCGGAGCCTTTCCGGATGGCGTCGAACCTGTGGTGTTTGCACGACCCGGGGGACAGGGGACTGACCCAGGGGAGCTTCGATGCCACCGTGGGAGGCTTGGAGTATTTCCTGTTTGAGCACCAGGTGGTCAGTCCGGTTTTCGCTCAAGCCTTGCCGGACGCCAGAAGGGACCGGACCAACGACGGATTGGCCACAGTGGGTTCGGCGGGCATGTACCGCCTTTACTGTCCCGACCCAGAGCGGCAATTGGTTTATCACCACTTGTTCATGGCGGCGCTCTATGCCGAGGCTCAACAACCTGTCCGCAACATCCAGACCATGGCCGCGAAGATGATCAAGCAGTATGGGCTGGCCGAGGATGGGAAAGGGGAGGGCTTGAATAAGCACATCCGCCAGGCGGCGTTCGGAGTTGAGGACCCGATGGGTGCACGGATCCGTTCAAAGCCTCGCCGGGCGCTGCGGCTTTCGAGCAAGGTCGACGCAATCGGACAGCACATCGAGGAGTGCCGCCGGGGCCTGGCCCCTTTGCGCAAGCGACACCGTCAGGCAGCTGAAACCGTCAAAGGCCAGATGCGCATGAGGATGGACGAAGTGATTTCCGGCTCCCTCGCGCACTTTAACGTGGCCACGACTCTCGGTTTCGTGCGCGCTATGCGGGAGATCGGCCAGGAGAAGGCGCGTCAGCTCGAAGAGGCGACGGCCCGCCTGGTTGATCAGAATGAACAGGTGCGGCAGCAGATGGCGCGGCTCCGCGCCGAGGCCGCAGCCCGCCGAGGTCTCAAAGAGTTCGCCCTGCATCCGTTCAGAAAGGTCCCGATTCCAGCAGCCATGGTTCAGTTGGGAGGGCTGCTTCTCGCCATCGAGAATGATATCGAACTTTTCAAGGTTTGCGCCGAGGTCCAGGCCCACTTCCTGGCTCTCTTGCCCGAGTGTGAACGCGTCCTGGTCGGGATGCTGGAAACGCTCCAGGTTCTGGAGAATTCCTGTGGGGAACTCGTTTCGGAGGTGCAGGAATCAGGAATGGCTCATCGCGGTTTGGGCTTGTGCCTGGACGACCCGGAGGAGTTCGCTGAGGACTTCGGACGTTTGGGCATTTCTGCCGCGCAGTGGAAGGTGGCCGCTCAGCGGCTTCGCGCGCTCTTTGCCAGTTCGTACGCCCAGAAGCGACGCGGGCCTTCGGCGGAGGAGGTCCAGCGACTGCTCGAATCCGAAGCAGAGAGCGCAATCCGCCTTCCTGAGTCTGATGTGACGGATCGCTTGGAGGCCCGGCTTGATCTGGGCCAGGTCCTTCACAAGGCGTTTGTGAGCGCAAGCCCGCTGATTGTGTTGGATCCCACGTACAAGCTTGCTAATCAGCTCTGCTATGTCCTCCTGCCAAGTGGATCCGGCAGCTCACTCGTTCCCAGAATACGGGAGACAGCCCTAGCGGCGGGGTTGTCCGAAGACCCCGTCTTTCTGGCCTCGCCTGGCTCCAATGAGATTGTCTTTCTGCGCGTGGTGGTGCGCATTCCAGCCTGGGCGGTGGTTTCGATTCAGCGGGCCGAGAAGGTTTACCGGGAATCGAGTGTGGAGGATCAGCGCCGCGCTCATCGCATGCCAATCCTGCACCTGTTGCCGTTCGTGTCGGAGCGTCCTTCCGCGACTGAGGCGATGCGGTTTTGCGTGATGGGTATGGCGGCGGGAATGGTGGACAAGAGCGATGGTGAATGGAATTTCACCAGCAAGCACGGGACTCGTCTCTCTCTTGACTCGCTTTCCCCGGATTCTGTCAGCCGCGTGTTCGAGGTGTATCGCACAGCGGTGGAGGCGAGTACGTGGTTTGTCGCCGAAACGTTGGACAAGAAGTTTGGCTGGGCGCTCCAGCGTTTACGCGATGTGGCTCTCCTCCCGGAACTCTCCAAAGGGGAGTTTCCGAAGGTCATGCAGCAGTTGGCCGGGGAACTCAAGGAATTGGCGAGTCTTCATCACCAGAAGGTGTGAAGGAGTGGGGATCGGATGCGGCTCGAACTGGATTATCCCGAGTACGACCTGCCGGAGGAGCCGGAGGACCTGCGCTATTCGCCCTCCCTGGGAGGGTACGTCAAGAAGGAGTTGCCGAAACTTGGCCTCGGTCCCCTGCTCGGAGGAACAGGCGGTTTTGATAGGGGCGGGGAGGTGCGCCGGCCGCCCATTGCGGGCTTGGATGACAACGTGAATCCGGCCGGACTGATCCGGCCGGATGAAGAGGCTGATCTTCAAAACGAGAAGCGGTGAGAAGAAAAGGAGGACTCTCAAATGAATACTGAAAGGGTGAATCAGGACTTGGTGTATCTCAAGAAGGCTGGGTTCCGGCGGAAGCCCACGTGGAAGTTTAACAACTTGGGCTTGCTTTCTCACATTATCATCTATGGGGCAATCCGGCTGGATCAGCGGTTTAACCTGCCTGACTGCAATCTGCTACTTCCCATACCGCCAAACCTCTATGACCCATTGCTACAGTCTGGGCGGTACCAGTTTTATCATTACGTCTTTGTGGATGAGAAACTCCAAATCTTCGATCCGCGCCTGAATGGCTGGCGGGAGTTGAGCCGAGGGCACCCCCCCAGGGAGAACCCGACACACGGCGGTCCGGTCAATTCGGGTTGGAAGTGGATCTGTGTCTACAACGGGACCTGTGGGGAGAGAGAGAACATTATGGACATGATCGCGAGTATTCAGACGTACCTGTACAGCGATGCGTGAGACTTTCCACGCGAGGTGCGAAATCTATAGAAGTGGAGGTTCGAGACCATGGGATTGATGAAGACGAGGGAAGGGACTGGCGGAGCTCAGTTTGAGGTGGTTGAGACGGTGACCCCCTCCCAGTTGGTGAAGGTGGGGGAGCTGCCGTCCGGGACGGTGGTGTATGACGCCCAGACGAAGCAGCGGGTCGATCCGAATTCCATGCTGCAGCCGGGTCGTTCTTACGGGAACACGGTTCAGGCTCAATACGGTGGGTGACCTGTCCACCTATGAAAAGAGGGCTGGCTTCGGTCAGTTTGGGGTCAGCCCTCTTTCTCTGTTCGAGGAAAGGAGGTGAGGTTTCATGGAGTATCGCTTGGTGGTTACGGAAAGTTCGTTCAATAAGATCACGGTGTCTGATGACCCGTCCGTGGAGCACTTGGTGTACTCGTTCGGGAGCGTCTCTCGCTATGGCAATGTGGTGGAGTTTGTGCTGCGGGATTCCAGGACTTTGAGGAACGAGGAGTACTTGCACCGGTCGGCGGGTCTGGTGGAGACCTCGCATGAGCTCGCCTGGGAAGTGTGGCACAGATCCTCCGGTTACGGCGTGCTGATCAGCAGTCATACCCATTTGGGATCTTCTTACTTCAGTTCGACGGATAATGCCCAAGACTTCCGAATCTGTCAAAACGTCCTTGGTTTCTGCGATAACTACGTACGTATTGTGTCGGGGGCGGATGGGATCGTGGCGGAAGTCATTTCCTGCGTGGATAAGACCTGGAAGCCGGTTGATCTCATCAAGATTGTGGGGCGTACCGGTATGCGTTGGGTTACGCCGAAGAACTCCTCTCTCTCTCAGGACTGCCCGCGGCTGGAAGAGGCTGTTCACGACCGGACATTACGGGTAGGTCCCGGAGCGCGGGAGGCTCTTGAGTCGATTTCGCGCTGCACCTTCGGATTTGTCGGGGCGGGTGGGGGCAATTCGGTGGTGGCGCAGTTCCTGAAGTTTTATTCGCCTGCGGGGATGATCTTTGTGGATCCGGACCGGGTCGAGATTCACAACGCCAACAGGTTTCTGGGGTTTCGTAAAGGGGACGTGGGGAGGTTCAAAGTCAAGGTATTGGCGCGCGAGATTCGCCAGTTCGATCCAGAGATCAAGGTCCGTGGTTGCAGGGCGTTCTTTCCGGAAGGGGATTCGGTCGAGGCTCTCAAGGCTGCGGATGTCTTGGTCAGTTTTCCTGACAATGACGCGACTCGGTATGACTTGGCGGTGTTTGCGGCGCGTTTTCACAAGCCGCTCTTTGATGCGGGGACTCTGATCAGTTACGCCGGAGGCCTGGAGCCTTGCCGGATTACGGCGCGTGTTTTGTCGCAGTTGCCCGAAGGGCCTTGTCTTCACTGTTTGGGCGTCGTGGGAGGGTATGGTCCTCGGATCGAGGAGGAGGTGCGCCAGGCGCAGGCTTCGTATTCGGATCGTCCGGATCTTGCTCCAGCGCCTCAGGTCGTGACCACGAACGCGTTCGCGGCGTCTCTCGTGGTCCGGAACATCCTGGCTTATTTCTATCCGGGGTTAGTCTCGCATGTTCCGGCGTACTTGCAGTTCGAGGAGTTGGAGCCTTCCGTTCAGGACCTGTCGCACTTTTTTCCGCGCCGTCCCGGCTGCCCGGTTTGCGGCGACGCTTTTGAGGCTGAGCGAGGCTGGGCGGACGCGTCTCCCATGAAGAGGTTGCTCCAGTCTCCCGTCGATGACGGAGACGATTCGTTACTGATCGCTAGCTTGGTGGCCGCTGAACCTGATAGGGGATGATGGTGCGTTCCCGAAAGAATTGGGAATCCAACGACGATTGAAAGAAGGTGAAGACTATGTCGAGAGTGGACAAGTTGACCCGGTCAAGTGGGCCGGAGGACTACGTTGAACTGCACGAGGAGGTTAGCAAGCGGGCAACGCTGAATCTTGCAGGTGAACACACGGCGGAGATTGTGAGCCTGTCCGATGAGACTTCCAAGGATGGGAAGCCTTACCGCCAGGTGGGTGCTGAGATTATCTCGAACGCGGAGACCGGTGGCGAGACGTTGTACGGCCCCGTCTTTCGGGGCAGGAGTCTGGTTCGTTTCACGGCTGCTCTGGGTTTGGATCCGTCCCAGGTCGGGTCCAGGTTTCACAAGGATGACGTGATCGGCAAGCGCGTCCGGATCCGTGTCGAGGCTGAAGAGCGTGAGGGCGTCGGAGGTCGCACCGAGCAACGCTTCGTAATCCGTGAATTCGCGCCCCTCGCCTGATGATGGCCGCGCGATGAGCCGTAAGGGCTCGAAGGCCGAAACCCACTCCCTCGATTGGATGGGGGTGGGTCGTGAGGAGATTAGAGAAGGGAGTGAAAAACGACATGCCTGGAAAAGTGTCTGTGATTAACACGAAGAACTGTCGATCCAAACGATTGGAACTCGAAGACGATTTCTCGGTCACCAACAAATACGTTCAATTGGGGACTTTCGTAGGAGAGATATACAAGATCGAGTGCCAAAAGGAACTGTGCCATCCCACTTACCGCATTTGGGTTAACCTCAACTTCGACGGCAAGTGGCGTCGATTGTACCGAACCGCTGGCCACTTGAGATGGCTCATGGAGGAACTCCAGAAATTCGGGATGACTCCTGATGATATCGATGTCTCTGAGGGCCTCGACTGCTCAAGTCTTATAGGGCGAGCCATCAAGGCCGAGGTTTACATGAAGATTGCTGCAGATGGCAGCACATCTTACTGGATCGGGCAAATCGCGCCCCTCGCCTGATGATGGCCAGCGATGAGCCGTAATGGCTCAGAAAGCCGAAACCCACCCCCTCGATTGGATGGGGGTGGGTTGTGAGGGAAGAACAAAGAGAAGGAGGATGTCCCCATGTCGTTGCAACTGATTGGAAAAGCTAACCGAATCCCCGAGGACCCCGAGCAGATGTTGGGAGAACTGGACAAGCGGAAACTCAAAGGCCTGGAAGGGGATACCGTGAAGTTTGCTTTCTGTCCGCCTGATAAACTCCCGGTCTCCGTCCGGAAATTGGATGAGTCCCAGGCCAATCTCCCAGATTTCTTCATCCTTGTGATGTCGGAGGATAAGTCTGCCGCTCGTAAGACGGCTCGCGCCACCGGCAAGAGTGTGTCAGGAGGGAAAGCGTAGGCTCTGCCCTTTCATTCGAGGAAACCGGGATGAGTATCCGACATATCTATCCGACTGTTCTGTATACCGCCTCAGAAATCGAGGATCTTCTGCATGGCTTTGTCAGCCTCGATATGCTGCGCCAACACGGCCTGCGAGCTATGCCTGGAAGAGGCTACTGGGGCAAGGCCGTCATTGCCAGTATCGACCGTCTCTGCGAAGATACCCTGTCTCAACCTCGTGGGGTCTCTTCCCGAAAGGAGACCAACGATGCGTTCTTTGAAAAACAGGGTGAAACAGATCCTCATGATCGGCTCGTACGGAGTCGAACAGTGGGAAAGCACATGGAAGGTCCGGGGACACGGGAGTCGGATCGGACAGCAATTCACAGTCTGGCAGGAGAGTCCGGGCAAGTGGAGAGTCAACGGGACAAGCTGCGAAGGCTCGCGAAGGCGGGAGAGGTTTCCGGCCACGAGCCTGGCGGAAGCAATCGAGCAGGCTGCCGCGATTCTCTACGGCAACCAGTACGACCCAGGTCATCCAAAACTTGATCTCTCATCCGCCTTCGACCGGACCATCCGGGCAGGCGGCGGATCGAAAGAACACCAGGACGATCTCTACCAGTTCGGGGAGTATTTCTGCAATTGGGCGCAGAACCGAAACCTCGGGCAGTGGCATGAACTCCGCCAAGAACATCTCAAGGAGTACATGACCTCGCTCTTCGAGCGAGGCCTCAAGGCCAAATCGGTCAGCCACTACTTCGAACCCATCCGCAGTGCAAGCCGATTCCTTGCCGCCAACTGGCCCGAACACTACCGCGACATCTGTCAAGGACTCAGACTCCCACGCCATGCGGGCAGGGATGGCCGGTATCGGGAAGAAGATGGAAATCCTTGCCTCTCCTACAAGGAAGTCCTTGACCTGGCCGGGTGGATGAGAAGATACGAGCACGGCCCAGTTCTCTTTCCAGGAGTCCTACTTCAGGGTGTCTGCGGTCTGCAACTCCGAGAGGCGCTTCGATTGCGCTGGTCGGATGTGGACCTGTTGGAGGGCACCCTCACCATCCAGGACAACCCCGAATTTGGCGAGCGGGTGAAGAACGAGTACCGAGTCCGG
>QWHO01000317.1 GCA_021404945.1 bacterium CPR1 | reverse complement strand
CTGGCGTTGAGGTCGCGGAAGCGGTCGGCCACGTCGGCCGGGGTCTCCCCCGTCTCGCGCTGGTGCTTCTTGGCCCAGTCGCTCCAGAATTCTTTGGGCTCCTGGTTGAAGCCCTGCGGGGCGGTGGGCCGGCTCTGGTCGCGACCGGTCACCAGGCTTCCGACGTAGTCGCCATCCTCATAGACCTTGTTGATCTTGGCCGCTGCATCGTCCACGTCGGCGGCGGTCACGTTGCCATCGGTGGCTTTGTAGAACTGCACCGTCACGCGGATGGGCAGCTCTTCGTCGCGCACCAGGCTCTGCTTGTCGATCTCGGTGAATTCGCCCTCGGCCTTGCCGTGGGTGATGTAGGCATCCTCGGTGGAGCGCATCGAGCGCATCGCGCCCTTGGGAGCCATCGAGAACGAGGCCGCCTCCAGGAAGCCGAAGTTCTGGGGGTTCTTCTGCTTGAGCGGGACCTGGATGATCATCACCATGTTCTCGTTCGAGGTGGCTTCGCCCGAGGCGACCGCGCCACCGAGCTCATCGGGCCGCTCGCTGATGCGTCCCCCCACCAGGCTGGCCCGCTTGCCGTTCTCGTTGAAGAAGAGCGGCTGGCCCCAGCTCTGACCGCCGAACTTGTCGCGCTGGTTGTCGATCACGGTGGCGCTGGTGCCTTCCGGGGCGCACAGGATGGTCAGCACGGCCGGGTCGTCCTTGACCGACTGGTAGTTGTAGACCGTGGGGTTGAACTTGACCGTCTCGCCCTCGCCCTGAGGAACGGGCAAGAAGCAGGCCTGGGCGGTTCCCAGCACGTGCGTCTCGTCGGCCTTGAGCAGCGACTTCGTGTCGCCGGCAAACGAGCTGGGGTCGGAGAGATACTGGCGGATATCGCCCAGATACTCGCGCAGGGTCACGCGCTGGGGCTCGCCTCCCTTCTCGTTGCCCACCAGCACGAAGAACTTGTCCAGGCTGATGTCCACCGTCTTGTCGGCGAAATTGGGATTGCGCAGCACCGGCAGCAGGCTGACCTTGCTCTCGCCGCGCTTGCCCTCTTGCTGCACGGCCAGAGTCATGTCGGTGATGTTGCGCCCGCCGGAGGAGTTGTCGAAGCGATGGGTGTCCTCCCACATCACGTTGACCACGTCCATGCCGTGCTTTTGGGCGGCCCGGCCGATCTCCTGATTGTCGACCAGGTTGAGCGTGCGGCTGACGACTTCGTCGTAGCTCGGCTTCTGGGGGCGCTGCTTCTTGAGCTGCTCATCCCAGTCTTTCTCCGGGATGGTCACGGGCGGGCCGAAGCCGTCCTGGGGGTCAGGCAACCAGCAGCCGCCGGGCGCGATGCCCATGGGCTGCTTGCCCGAGGAAGGTACAGGGGTGGATAAGGAATTGGTGCTGGTGGTGATCACGGAATGCCTCCCCAAGTTCTTGTCTGGTGTGTGTCGTTGTGCACATTAGGCTCAACTCCTGAAGGAATCCTGAAAATCTCCTCGCGAAGCTCCCGGGGTGAAGTTCTGGATCCGTCTCATCGTCGGGTTGGTTTTGCTGGCTTTGATCGGCTGGCTGGCCATCCCCGTCCCCGCGCAGAAAGCTCCTCGACCCGAGTGGAAGGTGGTCAACGAGGCCGACAACGCCTGGCCCGAGTATCACGAGTTGGGCCAGGAGGCGCGGAAGGCCGAAACCTTCCCCGACGACGTGCTGCCCGCGCCTGGCAAGAACCCTCAAGTCGACGCGGTGCGTCCTGCCTTCGACCGCCTGGTCAAGGCGGCTGCCCGGTCGGGCTCGCAGCGTTTCGAGGAGCCCCCTTCGGTGGGCTCGACCGACCTGATGTACGTCTACAAGGACGAGAAGACCCTGGTGCGGTTGGCCCTGGCCGAATCCCGACGGCTGGCTGGCGCCGGTCAGCTCAAACAGGCCCTGGAGCTCTCTTTGGCCTGCTACGAGATGGGAGCCGACCTGTCCGAGCCTGGAGCCGATCTCACGCCCACTCTGGTGGGCGCCCAGATCCGTCGCCGGGCCAGCCTGGTCCTCTTCGAGCTGTTGCAAGAGCCCGCCCTGACCGAGGCTCAGGCCCGCGCCGTGCTGGCGGTGGTGGAGAGCTGCAACCAGCGCATCCCTGCCCCGGGCCAGGCGGTGGCCTGGGACCGCGAGGCGGTTGCCCGGGGCCTGGAGGAGACGCTGGAGCAGGACGCCCCGCCTCTGCCCGGACTCAAGGCTCGCCTGCAGAGCTCGGTCCAGCAGCGGATGGCGGCCCAGCAGAAGCTTCTGGTGGAGGCCATGCAGACCTGGGACCCGGCTCAGGTTCAGCTGGCCCAGGCTCAGGCCGAGAAGCTGCGCACGGGCGGTCTTTTGATGCGGGACGCCGTCCCGGAGATGAAGATCAGCCTGAGCAACAGCCTGCGCCAGCTCTATCTCGACCGGGTCAACGCCTCGGCCCTCGAGTGCCTGGCGGCGCTGGCGGCGTATGCTCGCCAGCACAAGCGCCTCCCGGCCCGGCTCGAGGAAGCTCTGCCAAAGCCTCCGGTCGACCCGCGCACGGGCAAGGCACCCGGTTACCGGGTGGAAGGCCGGGAGGCCATCCTCTGGTACCCCGGACCCGATGGTCAGGACGAGCAGGGAAAGAAGGCCGTCAATTTCGAGCAGCGCGACCAGGATGAGGGGGCGGACGTGATCTACCGCTTCCAGCTGAGGTAGCCCGTGGACGTTCTGAACGCGCCTGAGGCCGCCTCCATTCGAGCCATCCGGGCCACCTGGTGCGACCTGGGCAACCAGATTCGGGCTAAGGCTGTGCACCGAGAAGGCTGGGCTCGCGGATTCGAGGTCTTCATCGCGGCCGGGGCTCAGGGGGCGCCTGCCACCGCCGACATGGTGCTGCCCGAGAGCGGCTTGACGCCGGTGGGCGAGGTGGCCCTGGTGCCTGACTGGTCCACGCTGCAGGCGCTGCCCTACGCTCCCGCTCACGCCCGGGTGCTGGCCGACATGCATCATCAGGGCAAGCCCTGGAGCCTCTGCCCGCGTGGCTTCGTCCGCCGCCAGCAGGGCCGCTTGCACGAGCGCCACGGGCTGAAGCTGACGGCCGCCTTCGAGAACGAGTTCTACCTGCACCACCCGGATGGCTCTCAGGTCGATGAAAGCAACTTCGCCTCGGTCTACGCGCTCAACCGCAGCCGCCCGGTGCTCGACGAGCTGCTCGAGGCCCTGGTGGCCCAGCGGATGAGCGTGCAGCAGTTCCATGCCGAAGCCGGCCCGGGCCAGTTCGAGATCTCTATCGGTCACGCCGAGGGACTGGCGGCGGCCGACCACCAGGTGGCCCTGCGCGAGACGGCGCACGCCGTGGCCGAGCGCCACGGTCTGCGGGCCAACTTCCTGCCCAAACCGTTCCCCGCTCAGGCCGGCAGCGGCTGCCACCTGCACCTGGGCCTGGAAGGCCTTTCGGCCGATGACCCGCGTTTTCGTCACTTCATGGCCGGCATTTTGCAGCACCTGGACGCCCTGCTGGCCATCACGGCCGGGCTGCCCATCTCGCACCGGCGCCTGGTGCCCAATTCCTGGAGCGGAGCCTTCCGCTGCTGGGGAATCCAGAATCGCGAGGCAGCCCTGCGCCTGCCGGCCAGCCCGGGCCACTTCGAGGTGAAGGCCGTGGACGCCACCGCCAACCCCTATCTGGCGATTGGAGCCATGGTCGCCTGCGGGCTGGATGGGCTGGAGCGCCGGTTGGAGCTGCCTCCCGGCCTGGAGTCGGACCCGGCCACTTTGCCCGAGGCGGATCGTCCCCCTCGCTTGCCCACGACGGCCGGTCAGGCCCTGCAAGAGCTCGAGCGCAATGCGGTGCTGGCCGAGGCCCTCGGGCCCGAGCTGCGCCAGGCCTTTCTGGCCGTGCGCCGGGCCGAGTTGGCCCGCCTGGAGGAGCTGGGCCCGGAGGGCGAGGTGCGCTTGTTGGCGGGTCGTTTCTGACCGCGGGAGGGCCGGGACCTTGGACCTGAGCGGCCGTGCGCCGGGCCAAGGTGGCGCCGCCGGGTCTGGAGGGCGAGGTGCGCTTGTTGGCGGGCTGTTTCTGAGCGCGGGAGTGAGCGGCCGTGCGCCGGGCCGAGGTTGCGTCGGGTCTGGAGGGCGAGGTGCGCTTGCTGGCGGGCTGTTTCTGAGCGCGGATCTGAGCGGCCGTGCGCCGGGCCGAGGTGGCGCCGCCGGGTCTGGAGGGCGAGGTGCGCTTGTTGGCGGGCTGTTTCTGACCGCGGGAGGGCCAGGACCTTGGACCTGAGCGGCTATCCCCTGCTCGACAGCCACTGTCACCCCATCTGGCGTGAGCAGCCACCCGACTATGGCGAGTGCTTCACGGAAGCCCACCATTCGGCAGGCCACGCCCGCAACAGTCTTTTCTTCCTGCGCAGTCAGCGCGACCTGGCCGCCTTGCTCGGCTGTGCCAGCGATGAGGTGGAGCAGGCTCGCTGCCTTCGGAGCTCCGAGGAGCTCTTCCAGCGGTGCCTGAGCGGCGTGGACGAGTTGTTGCTCGACGACGGCCTCAGCCCCGACCGCTGCCTGCCTCTGGAGTGGCACGCCCGGTTCGTGCCCGTGCGTCGCCTGGTGCGCCTGGAGCAGGTGGCCGAGCAACTGTATGACCGGGGGCCCTTCGCAGGCTTCCTGGAGCGCTACGTGGCCTCTCTCGAGAGCACCCCCGCAGCTGGTTTCAAGAGTATCGCTGCCTATCGAACCGGTCTTGCCATCGGGGAAGGCGAGCAGGCCGAGGCCGCCTACCGCTCCTGGAACGGGGGCAGGCTGGCCCTCAAGCCGCTCAACGACCACCTGGTGAGGCTGGGGCTGGAGGTGGCCGCCCGGCGGAATCTGCCGGTGCAGTTTCACACCGGCTTCGGCGACCCCGACCTGGACCTGGAGACCTCCAACCCGCTGGCCCTGCGTCCTTTGATCGAGCGCTTCTCCTCGACGAAGCTTGTCTTGCTGCACGCGAGCTACCCCTTCGCCCGGGAGGCTGGCTTTCTGGCCAGCGTCTACCCCAACGTTTACCTGGATTTCGGCCTGGCGGTGCCCTTCCTGAGCGTACGCGGCATGGTCGAGGCGGTGGCCATGCTGCTCGAGCTGGGCCCCCTCTCCAAGCTGACCTGGTCGAGCGATGCCAGCCGCATCAGCGAGCTGTTCTATCTGGGCGCCCTGTGGGGCCGGCGCGTGCTGGGTCAGGTTCTGGAGCAGGCGATGAGAGACGGCGATCTGAGCGCGGGCCAGGCCGAGCAGGCCGCCCGGGACATCCTGCGGGGGAACGCCGCCAAGCTCTATTCCTCGACCGCCTCCTGAGCTCAGCTGAAAGCGATCAGCTCGGCCTTCAAGCGGGCGACCAGGGCCTCGGGGAAGAGCTCGCCGCGGAGCTTGTTCAGCCTGTCCAGTCTCTCCCGGCGTTCTGAGCTCTGGGCGTTCTTCAGCTCCCGTTCCAGTTCATCGAGTTGCTCGAGCCGCTCTTGCAAGCCCCGGTCACTCCAGATCCCAATATGACTTCTCAAACTCGTGGCTCCAGGCCCGTTCAGGACTTCGCAGCCGGATGGGCATGGCTGATTGGGGCGCCGAAGTAGAAGCGGTTCTCCTGAGCGTCTACCGCGAAACGAATCTTTTCCAGGAACCCGCGGTATCCGATGAAGCTGCAATGAGGCCAGTTCTCAGGCGCGAAAAAGACGGCGTCTACCTCGAGTTGCTGGCCCTGCTCTGCCACGATGGTCACCGGAATGTTATGAAGCGTGCCGGCGACCTGTCCCACCCGTGTGCTGAGGGTGATTTTGCCAAGCCCTTGTGCTTGTGACAACCCCAATGCCTCAGACACCTCAGGCTCAAGCACGCTCCAAGTCGAACCGGTGTCCAGCATTGCATGGATGTCGACGGGAAAGCCCTGGATGGCAAGCCGCACATAGACCTTGGTGTCTCCGGGATCGCCAGACGGATGCTCATCCAGGAAAGCGCAGGCGCCGGTCGTAAACTGTGCCCCCTCAGGAAAGACCAGCATGCAGGTGCGTTACTAGAGGTCTGCCAGGAGTACCCTTCTCCCTCAGGATTTCCAGCAGGTCTTTCAGGGTCTCAGACACGGCGACGAGGTCACCGCGATAGACAGCCACCCATTTGCCCACGTACTGCTTGCCGTGGCTCTTCAACCATTCGTTGTCGGGACTGTAGCTCTCAGTCCGCTGCGCTCCGGTCCGCACAGACGGGGGGGTAAGAGCATTAGACAATCGGCTGAGTGTTGGGCCTCCGAAGACGTACGCCGGCAGACTGGAAAGGATCAATCTGGCTTCACTCACTCTATCGGCTTCGATAAGCCGTTTCACCGTCGTCTCAAGACCTTCAAATCTCCCCGCGCCCACCTCTGGGATTGAAAATTGCTTCTGGCTTCCCTGAGAGAAGAACTGGCTACCGCTCTGGTTACGGACATGAAGATCGCAGGTGAGCTCTGTTCTCGGCGGTCCAAAGGGGGAGATTCGCGCTCGCCTCTCATGCTCGCGGGCAGCAAGGGACGGATCCAACTGGCCGTGCCATTTGGTCCGTGCCTCTCTAGCCACGACGTCAACTGCCTGCGGGCTCAAGCTCCAGGGCCTCCACGAGTTTCAGTATATAACGCTCTGCTACCTGAGGGAACCCTCCGATCAAAGCTTCGGAAGACTTCCACCCGGCGAGGCACTTCAAGAAGAGCGCATCCGCGTGTAACGCTGAGAGCTCCAGGGATACCTCTCCGAAAAGGCGCTCGCCGTCGGGGCCGAGGGAGAATGAGACCCCACTTGATTGGCCAGGGCCAAGCTTGTCCGGATACCGTGCGACCCAGGTTTGAAGATAACTGGGCGCACTCACGGGGCTAAGGGCCAGATGGGTATGAAAGGACAAGATGACAAGCTTCAGGTGAGATTCAAAGGCTCTCAGCGCCCGTTCGCTGATTTGGTAAGCTGCGGGCTGGCTCATGGGGTTGTAGTCGTAGCAGCTGACTTCAATCCGGTCTAGAAGCACGCGTACGACCGTGCTCACCCTGTGAAGAGTGGCCGTTACGCAGACCTCGCTGGCGGGTCCCGCGATGTTCTCTGCCGAAAGATCGGACAGCGCAAGGCCGCATGGATTCAGTGCCTCAAAGAGTCTTCGCTGAAGCTCCCAGTGATCAGCCATCAGCTCGAACGCGGGCGATTCAAAAAAGCCCTCAAGCTTCGCGTAGGACTTGATCGACTGAATCCTGGGCTTCATCATCGGCTCGTTCTAACCGATTGCATGGCCCTCCTTCACCGTCTCTTCACCAGGACCCAACATCTCGATGAATGGCCGCCTGGCGCTATGAGAGCGTACGTCTCCCCAAGCGAGCTCAACGCCCGCCACGCTCATCCTGAAGTCGAACGAAGGCTCTTGCCGGAACGCTGAAGTTGTCTTCAGGGTGCCCGCCGGGAGCAAGCCCTACATTGGCAAATGGGAGAGACCTCCGACTGCGGGTGTCATCGGCCTGGGTCCTGGCCGGGGGAAGCCGCTCCCTGCCCGGCCTTGCCCCCGATCCGCGTCTCGTCGCGAAACACCCGGTAGGCCTGCCCGTTCCGAATGCCCACCTCCCAGAGAATGCTCCCCTGCTCCTCGCGGCGGGCCTTCATCGTGCCGTCATTGCCCCCTCCGCGGGAGCGAAACTCCAGGTGGTGCTGGTGCAGAAAGGCTCGCCGGCTGCAGCCCGGCACCTGGCAGCGGTAGTCGCAGGCCTCCATGATGCGGCGCGTTTGCGCCCTCATCTGCCGGTCGGCCTTCTGCCAGGTGGCCATGAAGCCCGCCATGAACATCCCCAGCGCCGCCGTGCAATCGTTTGCCCCGTGAGCCCGGGCCGCCGCCTCGGCCGCCTCCAGAACCGGCAGCACCTCGGAGGGCACCTTCACCTGCAGGCTGACCGTCCGCTCCCCGCCCCGGCGATCCGTCAACGTTGGAAGCCAGGCCATGGCCCGACCGATGGCCACGCTCAGCGGGCCGCCCAGCCCGGGAGCCAGCACCGGCCTCCAGTCACGGCGAGCCTTGAGCCGGATGGCCGCCGGTCGCTCTCTGGGTGGAGCGTAGCCCGAGAGCCGGAACGACTCGCGGTCGGCCTCGGCCAGATCACAGCAGGCCTTCGCCACCGCCTCCAGGTGACGGCAGGTGGTGACCTGGGCAAACTCCACCCAGGCCGCGTCGAAGCTGTCGTGCACCTCGGCCAGGACCGGGAAGAGCCGGTCGGCCTGCGACAGCGTCAGTCGCCCTTCCCGCACCGCATCATACACCAGCGGGTGGTTCAAGAACCCCCGCTCGCGACTGAGCATCCGGTGCACCGAGCTC
>QWHO01000316.1 GCA_021404945.1 bacterium CPR1 | reverse complement strand
GGCAGCTCGGGCCGCACTCCGACCAGCGGTGACGCTAGCGGCCCGGACGCTTATGCTGAAAAGGCCATCAGCGGAGACGAGGTCAAGTTTGGAGTCTATCTCTCCATCACCGGTGAGAGCGCCACCTTTGGCCAGGGAACTCAGGCCGGCATGGAGCTGGCGGTTGACAAAATCAACAAAGAGGGCGGCTTGCTGGGCAAGAAGATCAAGTTGATCGTCGAGGACGACGAAGGCAAACAGGATAAGGCTGCTGCCGCTGGCCAGAAGCTGATCGAGCAGGACAACGTGCTGGTCGTGCTGGGCGAGGTGATCTCGACCAACTCGCTGGCCGTGGCCCCGATCTGCCAGAAGGCGCACGTGCCGATGATCAGCCCCTCCTCGACCAACGTCAAAGTGACCCAGGTGGGTGACTTCATCTTCCGGGTTTGCTTCCTGGACGATTTCCAGGGCGAGGTGATGGCCCGCTACGCGGCCGAGAACCTGAAGGCCAAGACGGCTGCCCTGATGATCGAGAAATCGAGCGACTACTCGGTCGGCCTGGCCGAGAGTTTTCGGAAAACCTTCGAGGCCAGGGGTGGCAAGATCGTGGCCGAAGAGAGCTTCACCAGGGCCGATACCGACTTTTCCAGCGTGTTGACCAAGATCAAAGGCTCCAATCCTGAGGTGATCTTCCTGCCGGCCTACTACAACTCGGTCGGTCTGGTGGCCACTCAAGCCCGGGCCCAGGGAATCACAGTGCCCTTCCTGGGCGGTGACGGCTGGGAATCGCCCAAGCTGATCGAGCTGGGCGGAAAGAACCTCGAGGGTTGCGCCTTCTCGACGCACTTCAATGTCAACGCCCCCGAGGGCGTCGTGGCCGAGTTCGTAAAGGCGTTTCGAGCCAAGACCGGAGAGGACCCTGATGGCCTCTCGGCGCTTGGCTACGACGACGTGATGATGGTGGCCGAGGCCATCAAGCGTGCGGGCAAATTCAACCGCTACGCGATTCGTGACGCGCTGGCCAGTACCAAGGGGTTCGAAGGAGTGACGGGAGCCATCACGATCAACGCCGAGGGTAACCCCGACAAACCGGCCACCATCATGGAGATCAAGAACGGCAAACTCGAGTATGTCACGAAACTGTATCCGGAAGGCGCCCCGGCGGCACCCTGAGCCTCCATGGAAACAGTCCTTCAGGTATTGCTCAACGGGCTGGTCCTGGGGAGCGTCTATGCCCTGATCGCCCTGGGCTACACCATGGTTTACGGCGTGCTCAAGCTGATCAATTTCGCCCACGGCGACGTCCTGATGCTGGGGGCCTTTGCCGGCTTCTACATCGGCTCGAGCGTGGCCGACTCGGTGCCCATGCCGCTCCTGGTCACGCTGGTGCTCTCCATGGTCATTTGCGCCGTGATCGGCGTCACCATCGAGCGTCTGGCCTATAAGCCGGTGCGCGCGGCTCCAAGCCTGACAGCTTTGATCACCGCCATGGGGGTTTCCCTCTTCCTGGAATACACCACCGCTCTGGTGCTGGGCCCCACTCCTCGCGGCTTCCCATCCGAGAAGCTGCTGCCAACAAGCACGGTCATGGCCATCCCCGGCCTGCCCAACATCTCCAACCGCCAACTGGTGGTCATGGGCACTGCCCTGGCTCTGATGGGACTGCTTTACTACATCGTGGTGCATACCAAGATGGGCAAAGCCATGCGGGCCGTCTCGTTTGACAAGGACGCCGCCCGGCTGATGGGCATCAACGTCGATCAGGTCATCTCGTTCACCTTTGCCATCGGCTCGGCCCTGGCCGCGGCTGGAGGCGTTCTGTTCGCCCTCACCTACGGGCGCGTGGACCCCTACATGGGCATCTATCCGGGCCTGAAGGCATTCATCGCGGCCGTGCTCGGAGGTATCGGCAGCATTCCGGGAGCCATGCTGGGAGGTCTGCTCATGGGCTTCACCGAGTCTACCGCGAGCTACTTCGTCTCCACCTATCGCGATGCTGTGCTCTTCTCGGTTCTGGTCATCATTCTGCTGGTACGCCCGGCCGGCATCCTGGGCCGCGGCCTGGTGGAGAAGGTCTGATGGGCGACTACCTCAAGAAGTGGGCCATGCTTGTGGGCGCGTGCCTGTTGCTGTTCGTTTTTGATCGCTACGCCTTCTGGGCTCTCAACGGATTCTGGCAGAACCTCATCCTGCTGGCCGGCATCAACATGGTGGCGGCGCTCGGCCTCAATCTGACCAACGGCTACTGCGGTCAGTTCTCGCTGGGCCACGCCGGCTTCATGGCTATCGGCGGCTACGCCACCGCCTTCTTCACCATGATGTTTGCCTGGCCCGACTGGATGCTCACCTTCCCTCATCCGGAATTCCCTATCGTCTTTCCTATCTCGCTCATCCTGGGCGGGGTGCTCGCGGCCGCGGCCGGCTTGCTGGTGGGAATTCCCAGCTTGCGGCTCAAAGGCGACTACCTGGCCATCGCCACCCTGGGCTTCGGTGAGATCGTGCGCGTGTTTCTGGTGAATTTCGAGTACATGGGCGCTGCCCGCGGCCAGACCAATATCCCCCAGTATTCGAACTTCTTCTGGGTCTACTCCATCGTGCTCATCAGCACGGTGGTCATCTTGAACCTGATTCGCTCCTCGCCCGGCCGGGCCATCATCTCGGTGCGCGAGGACGAATTGGCTGCCGAGGTGATGGGCGTCTGGACGGTCTACTACAAGGTCGCCGCCTTCCTGCTGGGGGCGTTCTTCGCAGGCGTTGCGGGTGGTCTCCTGGGCCACCTGCTCACCATCCTGACTCCCGAGAAGTTCAATTTTGTGCTCTCCATTGAGATCGTGGTGATCGTGGTCGTCGGCGGCATGGGCTCCACCAGCGGCGTACTGCTGGCGGCGGTGCTGCTGACGGCCCTGCCCGAGCTGCTGCGCTTCACGTCGGGAGCAGCCTCCATTCCGGGTCTTTCGCTGCTGGGTGAGCCCTCGATGCGAATGATCCTCTATTCGCTGACCATGATCTTCCTGATGATCTTCCGCCCCAAAGGCCTCTGTGGCAACAAGGAGATGTGGGAGCTCTGGGGGCGTAAGGGCTCGTGAGTATGATGATGCAGGTCAAGCACCTGACCCGCCGCTTCGGCGGGCTGGTGGCCGTGAACGGGGTCGACCTGGAGGTCGAGGAGGGCTCGCTGGTGGGTCTCATCGGGCCCAATGGGGCGGGCAAGACCACCTGTTTCAACATGCTCAGCGGTGTCATTGCACCTTCCGAGGGGGCCATCACCTTCCAGGGCAAGCGGGTGGATGGCAAGAAGGCCTACCAGTTCACCCAGCTCGGCATCGCCCGAACTTTTCAGAATATCCGTCTGTTCAAGAGCCTGAGCGTGCTCGACAACGTCAAGATCGCCTGCCACTTCAACTGCGGTTACTCGATGTTCCGCTCTTTCTTCCACGGACCTGTCTTCCAGCGCAAGGAAGACGAGATCACCGAGCACGCCATGGAGATGCTCAAGATTTTCAAGCTCGACCATGACGCGCACGAGATCTCCACCAACCTGGCCTACGGAGAGCAGCGCCGCCTGGAGATCGCCCGAGCCATGGCCACTCGCCCCAAGATGCTGTTGCTCGACGAGCCCGCGGCCGGCATGAACCCCACCGAGTCGGCCGAGTTGATGGACCTGATCCGTTTCGTGCGCGAGAAGTTTGCCACCACGGTGGTGCTGATCGAGCACGACATGAAGTTCGTCATGGGCCTGTGTCAGCAGATCCTGGTGCTCGACTATGGCACCCCTATCGCCTACGGAAACCCGGCCGAGATTCAGGCCAACCCCAAGGTGATCGAGGCCTATCTCGGCAAGGACGAGGAGGGCTGAGGATGCTCATCGTCAAGGACCTTCACGTTTACTACGGGGCCATTCATGCCCTCAAAGGCATCTCCATCGAGGTGCAGCAGGGTGAGATCGTGACCCTGATCGGGGCTAATGGGGCCGGCAAAACCACCCTGATGCGCACCATCTCGGGGCTGCTGCGCCCGCGCGAGGGCAGCATCGAATACCAGGGGCGCTCCATCGGTGCGGCGCCGGCTCACGAGATCGTGGCCAGTGGACTTTGTCAGGTTCCCGAGGGACGGCGCGTGTTCGCCAACATGTCCGTGGTCGAGAACCTCGAGATGGGGGCTTTCCTGCGCAAGGACCCGGACGTGGGCAAGGACATCGAGAAGTGCTACGACACCTTTCCCCGCCTGCGTGAGCGGCGTCGCCAGACGGCCGGCACCCTCTCGGGCGGAGAGCAGCAGATGCTGGCCATGGGTCGCGCCCTGATGAGCCAGCCCAAGCTGCTCTTGTTGGACGAGCCCTCCATGGGTTTGGCCCCGCTGCTGGTGGCGGAGATCTTCGAGATCATCAAGACCATCAACAAAGCCGGCACCACCGTTCTCCTGGTGGAGCAGAACGCCCACCAGGCCCTCAAGATCGCCCACCGGGGCTATGTGATCGAGACCGGTCACCTGGTCTTGAGCGGCCCCGCCAGCGAGCTGGCCGATAACGAAGAGGTCAAGAAGGCCTACCTGGGCATCTGAGGGTTCTTGTCCGCGTCGATGACGGTTTGAGACCGTTGCCGTGAGGAGGCTCGGCCCCGGGGCCGCCTCGCTGGTGCAGACGATGGAGTAGACCGATCCGCTCTGTCTGGAATCGTGGTGGGTGGTCTTCGGCCAGACTATCCTCGGCGAGTCCCTGGCTTTCGGGAGCTTTTCAGGTCGAAACGGTAGGCTGAGCGCATGAAGCTGCAGTTGACCAGCCCCAACGGCTCGACCCGCCGCATCGCGGTAGAGGCTTTTGCCCAGGAAGCGAAGACGGCTTGCCAGCCCGGCAACCTCGTCCCTCTACCCGATCAGGGCTCGGTTCGGCACTTTGGGGCCAGCCAGCAGATGATCGCCGACCAGGCGATCCTGCATCCGTACTCTGATCAGCCTCCCGGTGCCGGTCAGGTGATCGCTGACTGCGACGCCGTACTCAATGGCATGGAGCGTTTCAAGGGCGAGGACGTAGCCGAGATGCGCCAGTCGGTGGCTGGATACTGCTCAAGAATGAGCAAGCTGGGCCTGCTGGCCGCCGGAGGCGGATTGGCTCTGGGCGCCGGCCTTTCCTTCGCCGGCGCAGGCTGGCTGGGAGCTGGCGCGGGCCTGTTGACGGCAGCGGGCGGCCTGGTGATGACCGAGAAAGCGAAGTCTGGAGCCCGTGAGTTCGAAGGCAAGCTGACCGCGTGGGATCAGGCCATCCAGAACGGCAATCCGCACCGTTTGCCCATCCCCGCCGAGGGGGCGGTGCAGTTCGAGTACGTCTTCATGGTGGAGAAGGCCCATATCCGGGTGAGCCGCTCCTACCGAATCCCTCAGAGCCTGCTGCAAGAGCAGCCCCCCACCTGGACGGGGGTAGCCCCTGAGGCCAGGACTCTGGCCGCGCCCGAGAACGTGGCCAGCGGGAAGTTCACCCAGCAGCGCGAGAGGCCGAGGGGCAAGTTCGATACCCCCCTCTGGCCCGAGACCGATGTGCGCGTGCCCGAGCCGCTGGCTGAGACCGCTCGCATGGCCGATCAACTCGACCCGGAGCGTAACGCCGCTCCGGCGGTGCAGGAGAGCAACGGTCGAGTGACGGTGGGCGGGATCGCCGTTCGTAAGAAGCAGAGGCAGTAACTGCGCCGGAGATTGGTCCCCCCGGACTTCGCCGGAGTGGACTGGCGATGAAGCTGCTGGCTCGAGCAGACCGCGAGCAACCAGTCGCGGCGCACAGGAACCGACGGATGGAAACAAGAAGTCACAATGAGCAACTTCGTGTAAACCGGGCAAGAACGGTCCTCCTGCAACTTCGGCTCAGCGGTGGCCGATTGTCGAGAGGGACTCGTTGAGCCCAGCCAGAACCTTGTTCAAAAGGGGAGGCCTTCGCGTGATCGACACCAGGTTCGTCACCAAACCAGTCGACCTTACCACTCGCGCTGCGGCCAGCGCAGTGGTGCCCTCGATCCCCACCGATCCCGCCGAGCAGTTCACCCCCGGCCGAGTCGAGCCAGGATTCTTTCAGACCGCTGCGATGGTCACGACCCCCGAGCAGTCTCTTTCCGAGCCTTTCTCGCAGCCCGTCGTCGCCCCCTTCGGGCCCCTGCCGATCGAGAGTCGCGTTCCCCTGCTGCTCTCGCCCGTGGCTACCGCCCTTGGAAAGCACTGGGACTTCCTTTACTCTCGAGTCGACCCCGCTCGTCCCACCCCCGATCCCGGCAAGGTTTGGTGTGACCGGCAGCGCGAGGCCACTTCGGGAGGAATCGATCACGCCCTTGCTCGCCTGCGCGAGAAGGGCCACGAAAAGGGTACTGGCAGGGTCGCCGTCCTGGGCGGAGGCTATGAAGTCAACCTGGCCCCCTTGCTCGAGGAGTTCGCCGAGGTGCACGTTGTCGATCTTTCCGACAAGCCGTTCCCGGTGGTCGAGCGCCAGAACGCAAACGACTCCAACCGGGACCGCCTCAAGTTCATCCAGACGGACCTCTCGGGGATCGATCCGATCTATCAGGGCATCGAGATCGAACGCCTCCACGGCGAACGGGCCTCCGGCCGCACGACCAGCGTGGACGGCCTGAAAGCCTACTTCGGGAACTTGCCCGAGATGGTACCCTCGAGTCTCGAGACGGGTGGCTACACCATGGTCGTAGCTCCCGTGCTGACTGAAGGCATGCCCTACGGGGCTCTCATCACCGATATCGAAGCTCGACGCGACCAGGCCAACCTGGAATCTGGCATCGACGATAGCCAGAATCGCCGCTCCACCTGGAAGCACGTCAGTGGCCACCTGAGCGATGACTTCTATTTCGACCCCCGGGTCCGCCAGGGATTCGACCGGATGTTCCTGCATCAGTCCCAGGAGATCAACCGTCTGCTTGAGCCCGGCGGAGTCGGTGTCACCTCGTTCTGGACGCGCCCGGACGAACGCCAACCCGATCAGGCTCCCTCGGAGAGCGCTCCGCTCTTGCGTCTCGGCGACAACACCGTGACCACCACGACTTTCGAGGCATTCTTCCAGCCATTCCGCCACGAGAAGATCGGTGAAGCCAAAATTTACGGACCCGATGCCAGACCCACCGTGCACGTTTTCAGCCTCGAGAAGCCCGACCCTCAGGTCTGAACGCCCGGCCTGCTCATTCCGAGTGTTATTTGGGGCATGTCAGGGCATGGTGGTGCATGGTGAAGAGCCTTATTTCATGCGGGTTTTCGTGGAGTGGGGTCGCGGACAGGATCGGGGGGTAGCGGCCATCCGGTCCCCGTGGGGGCCCCACGAAGAACGAAGTGTGCCCTTGACGTTATCACAGTTTGGGCCGTTGCGAGCTAAGAGCCGCTCCCTGATTCCGTCAGGTGGATGCCGGGCCTCAATCTCGCGGCGAACCTCGTCTCGTTCTGCCTCTTGCTCTGCGATGTATCCCTCGACATCGGCCTGATGATTCAAATAATAGCTGATGACATCATACACGTCCGCGAGAGCCAGAGCGGGAAACTGGTAAACGATCTCCTCCGCTGTGGACCCGCGCTGAAAGGCGTGCACGACGGTCTCGAGGGTGCTCTGCTACATCCTGCGCCACACCATCGGCTTTGAGAAGGTGTCAGACTCGATCAGCCTGGACCAGTTCCAACACGGGATCCTCCGGCGCGATGGCAGCCGCTTCGACGCGGGTGTC
>QWHO01000315.1 GCA_021404945.1 bacterium CPR1 | reverse complement strand
TAAGCTCGAAGGTTGGGACGAGCTCCGCCTGGCCGAGCCCAACCCCGCCCACCGGGCCCTGGTCAAGCTGGAGGACGACGGCCGGCTGCTCTTGCTGGTGACCCAGAACATCGACGGTTTGCACCACAAGGCGGGCAACACCAGGGTGGTCGAGCTGCACGGGACCAACCGCCTGGTCGAGTGCCTCTCCTGCGGCCAGCGAAGCGACCCGGCCCCGGCCTTCGAGCACTTTCGGGCCAAACGCACCTGTCCACTCTGCCCGGCCTGCGGCGGGTTGCTGAAGACGGCCACCATCTCGTTCGGCCAGGCCATGCCGAGGGAGCTGATGGAGAGGTCGCTGGAGGCCGCCCGCCAGGCAGACCTGGTCCTGGCGCTGGGTTCGAGCTTGCAGGTCGAGCCTGCCGCCTCGGTGCCCCGGGAGGGCCACCGCAACGGAGCCACCTACGCCATCATCAACCAGGGCCCCACGGCCCACGACAGCCTGGCCCACATCCGCCTGGAGGGGGACCTGTGCCAGTTGTTGCCTGCTTTGCTCGGTTGATAGACCTTCCCAGGACGCTCGCTGCGCCGGCTTGTCTTGAGACTGCCGGCCCGACCACAGGACGCTGGGGACAGCCTCACGAGCGGCGCTCGCCCTGGGAGCCTCCCGAAGCACGATACCTCACCGGGGCAGTGAGCTGACCAGGCACGTGTGGATGCCCTCTGCACCGGCCGACCGGCAGGGTCCCCCGCCCGCACGAGAGAACAGGCCGGCCATGGATCACAGACGCTGCCCGCGGGACAACTTTCCGCTCACCCCGACCCGTTTTCTGAATCTGCTCATGGATGCTTGTCCTCAGTGCGATGGAACCTGGCTCGACCGGGGCGAGCTGGCCCAGATTCTGGGAACGCGCTACGATGTGGACCCGCGGCACGGGCTACAAGAGGACGACCCACGCGGCCAGGTGGCCTGCCCGGGCTGCGGTACGCGTATGGTGGCGCGCTGGTTCTCGCCCCACAAGCGAGTCAAGGTAGACCGCTGCCCGGCCTGCTTTGGAGTCTGGCTTGACAGCCACGAGCTCCAGGAGATCCTCAAGGAGAGCTATCAGGAAAAGCATGAGCCCCAGGTCGCGGTGACGGGGAAGGGCAAGCGCTACCATCGCCCGGATTGTCGCCTGCTGCCCGAGTCGGGGGTCGAGACGATTCTGGCTTCCCAGGCCCTCGAGCGCGGGCTGACCGCCTGTCGCACCTGCCAGCCCTGATCAGGGCAAAAGATGTGAGTTCCCTGTCGAGGTTGGTCGAGGTGGTGCGGCTGCTGGCCGAGTCGCAGGAGCTGCAGCCGCTGCTGGCTTCCATCGAGAAGGCGGCTCACAGCCTGCTGACCTGCCAGCGGGCTCAGATCCTGCAGTATGATGCCGGGTCGGAGGAGTTCTTCCAGAAGGAGATTCGCGTCAGCGCCCGCATCGGCGCTTCGGCCCGCGCGGCGGTGACCCAGAGGGTGATCCACGTGGACCATCACTTGCAAGGGGAGACCCTGGTGGTGCCGCTGATCGCCCCCGAGGGCGAGCTGATGGGGGTGCTGCACATCCAGGGGGCGGGCCGCTTCACCCAGGAGGAAGACGATCTGGCCCTGATGCTGGGCTCGCTGGCGGCCATCGCCCTCAAGCGCCAGGGTCTGCTGGACGCCCTGGCTGAGAAGCGCCGCCTGGAGCGCGAGCTGCAGCTGGCCCGGGAGCTTGTGGAGCCGCCCGCAACCCTGAACGTGCCCGGGTTCGATCTGGCGGGCGCCTTCCATCCCGCTCGTACTGTGGGGGGAGACTGCTACGACTTCGTGCCTCTGGGTCCGGGCAGCCTGGCCTTCCTGGTGGCCGACGCCAGCGGTCACGGGCTGGATAGCGCCCTGCTGGTCTCGCGCTGTCGCTCCTACTTTCGGGCCCTGGCCAGCCCCCGGGAAAGCCTGGAGACGATGGCCCGGCGGATGAACGCGCTCCTGGTCAGCGACTCGCGCCAGGGAGAACGCTTCGTGGCCGCCAGCCTGGGACGCCTGAGCTGTGCCAGCGGGCAGTTGGAGGTGATCGGAGCGGGTCAGGCGCCCTGTCTTCTCCTGGCTTCAGGCGAAGTGAGCCTGGTGCCCACCAGCTGTCCGCCGCTGGGGGTGCTCAAAGAAATCGAGCTGGAAGCACAGAAGATCGAGCTGGCTGCCGGCGACCTGGCCTTCTTCTTCACCGACGGGCTGCCGGAGTGGCGCAACCCAAAAGGCGCGCTCCTGGGCGAGGACCGTCTGGGGGAGGCCCTGGCGAGGCTCCGCCGCCACCCCCTGCCCGAGTTGCTTGAGAGGATTTACCGGGAGGCCGAAAGCTTCAGTCAGGGTCAGCCGCAGGACGATGACGTGACCTGCCTGGCCATCCGACGTCAGAGCGGGTAGCGCGACGCCGGCGGCCAGGAGGCCCCTCTGAGGCTCATTCCCTGTCCGCACGGGCAGGAGCCCGGCAACGGGCGTGGTAACCCTGGACAGCTTCGTTGGGAGGACATCCATGACTGTGCAAACCCCAGGCAAGACCCGCACCGAGACCGATAGCATGGGCGCCATGGAGGTGCCCCACGACCGCTACTGGGGGGCGCAGACCCAGCGTTCGCTGCACTACTTCGACATCGGCTTCGATCGGCTGCCGCGCGAGATGGTGCGGGCTCTGGGCGTTCTCAAGCGGGCCGCGGCCGAGGTCAACCGCGACCTGGGCCTGCTCGCTCCCGAGCTGGCCGAGGCCGTCTGCAAAGCTGCCAGCGAGGTCATCGACGGCCAGCACGACGACCACTTCCCCCTGCGCGTCTGGCAGACCGGCAGTGGCACCCAGAGCAACATGAACGCCAACGAGGTGATCGCCAACCGGGCCATCGAGATCCTGGGCGGACAGGTCGGTTCCAAGAAGCCAGTCCACCCCAACGACCACGTCAACATGTCCCAGTCGAGCAACGACACCTACCCCACCGCCATGCACATCGCAGCGGTGGAAGAGCTGCACCGCCACCTGATCCCCCGCCTGGCCCAGCTGCGCGACTCACTCAAGAAGAAGGCAACCGAGTTCGACAGCGTCATCAAGATCGGACGCACCCACCTGATGGATGCGGTGCCGCTCACCATGGGCCAGGAGTTCGGCGGCTATGTGGCGATGCTCGATCAGGACCTGGAGCGCATCCACATGGTGCTGCCCCACCTCTACCAGCTCGCGCTGGGAGGCACGGCCGTGGGCACAGGCCTGAATACCCACCCCGACTTTGCCGAGAAGTCCGCCTCTCGCATCGCCGAGCTGACAGGGCTGCCATTCGTTTCAGCCCCGAACAAGTTCGCCGCCCTGGCCGGGCACGATGCCCTGGTGATGGCCAGCGGTGCCCTCAAGACGCTGGCCTGCTCGCTCATGAAGATCGCCAACGACGTGCGCTGGATGGGATCAGGCCCACGCTGCGGCCTGGCCGAGCTCTCCCTGCCCGAGAACGAGCCGGGCTCGTCCATCATGCCCGGCAAGGTGAACCCCACCCAGAGCGAGTCGCTCACCATGGTCTGCGTTCAGGTCATGGGCAACGACACCGCCATCGGTATCGCGGGCAGCCAGGGCAATTTTGAGCTGAACGTCTTCAAACCGCTGATCATCCACAACTTCCTGCACTCGGTGCGACTGCTCTCCTCGGGCTGCCGCAGCTTCGCCGAGCACTGCGTGGACGGCCTGGTGCTCAACGAGCGCCAGGTGGAAGGCTATGTGGAGCGCTCGCTGATGCTGGTGACCGCCCTCTCGCCCCGCATCGGCTATGACAATGCCGCCAAGGTGGCCCACAAGGCCCACGTCGAGCACAAGACGCTGCGCGAAGTCGCCGCGGAGATGGGCTTGCTGACCGCCGAGGAGTTCGACCAGCTCGTGCGACCCGAGAAGATGCTCGGACCCTCGAAGTAGGACGCGTCGCTTCCTGGCATTCGTAAGTTGAATCGGCCACCCCGAACACTTGCTCGGCCTACCGATCTCGATCTTTTTGAAGGGGCTGAGCCTCGCCAGGTTTTGTTCGATATCTGAACCGGCGGTCCGCCGGTCTGGATCTCGAGGAAGAGGACGAGCCACCTCGACTGGCTCTTGTGCGATTGTTGAACCGGCGCCCGGTCCGCCGGCAGGTCTTCAAGGCAGAACCAGCGCCGGGGTTCTCCGCGCCTGTAGCTCGGCCTCCATCTCGACGGTCCTGGCCGTGAGCGTCCGGCAATCCGGCTTTGCCTGTTGCCAAGGAACCGGCGCTCGGTTCGTCTAAACCCGCGGAGTGCGCTTCTTGTTGTTGGCCTGCGTCCTCTGTCTGGCCGCGATCCCGGTCCCGTCGCTGGTGGTGCAGGAACAGACGTTGCGCTATCAGACCTCGGCCCCGGCCGTGCTCGAGCGCTCGACGGCCGATCTGTCCCGCCACCTCGTGGTAGACGACCGCTGGCCGGTCCTGCGACTTCATCTACCGGGCACGCAAGGCGAGGTCATCGATACCCGGCGAGCCGACAACACGACGTATTTCTACCGCTTGCGCGAGGGGGACCAGGTTTCGGACACGGTACGCGTTGACACTCCGGATCGCCCTCTGCCACCGCTGGTCAGGCCCGACATCCTGATCGACAAGGTCAACTATTACCTCGAGGTGCGGGACGCGGGCGTGCCGGTCAAGCGCTATCCCATCTCGATGGGCCCGAAGAGCGGGCGAAAGGTGTGCCTGGACCGCTCTTCGACTCCGGAGGGGCGCTACCGGATCACAGGCCTGCAGTACGAGTCGGACTATTATTTGGCTTACAATCTGAACTATCCGACGGCGGTGGACAGGGCGCGCTATCTGTTCTACCGCAAGCATGGCCTCTTGCCCGAGCCGGATCGGCCGATCGGCGGCTCCATCCAGATCCACGGCCAGGGCGACTGGTACGAGTGGAACTGGAACCTGAGCAGCAACTGGACCTGGGGCTGCGTGGCGATGCGTGACAGAGATCTGGACGAGCTCCTGGCCCAACCCGGCCTGGGCAAGGGGACGCCCGTTACGATCGTGGGCTGGGAGCTGACCCGCGAGGACCTCCTGGCCATCGACCGGGCCGACCACCGCGCCGTGGCGCGCGCCCTGCAGGTGGCGCTGGGACCATCGGCCCGTTGCGACGCGGAGTGGCTGGGGCGGTTTCAGCAAGAACACGGCCTGCCCATCACCTGCCAGCCGGACGCGCGCACGCTGCGGGCCCTGGGGTTGATTGACTGACGCGCCTGCAGGCTCTGCTGCTATTACCCCAGCCCGAAACTCGAAACCGTCTGGCTCAGGAGGCAGAGGGTGCTCATCGAAGTCAGAGCAAAGACCCGGCCAGAGAGCGCTGAAATCAACTCGAGGCCCTGTGCGCCGACTCCGAACCGGGCGCGCGAGCCTCGTAGCTGGCTCGATGCCTGGGCCGTGCATCCATCCAGCTCCGGCTCAACCCTTCCACCAGCGGCGAAATTCCTCCAAAAAGGCGTCCGAGAAGCGCCGGGCGCTGGGGCCGTCGAGGTGGACGGGATCGCCGGTGGTCAGGCCCTCCAGGCGGGGGGCAAGCAGGGGGACGTCGAGCTCGGCGGCGAGCTCGCTCAGATCCTCCAGGGCGTAGTCCCCTCCGGCCACGGCCGTGAAGACCACCTGCACCCCGCGCTCGCGCATGCGGGCCACGAACTCTCGTGCTCTGATGCGCTCCGGGGCGGGCATTCGGGCGGTGGGCTCGACCACCGGCAAACGCTCCTCCGGGTGCTGCACCACGATCCAGCCGCCATTTCGGTAGTTGCGGTAGATGACAGAGATGGTCTGGTGGCCGAAAATCTCGAACTCGGGGATGTAGCGGTGCAGGTGGTTGCGGCTCCACCACGAGAGGCGGTCCTCGCGCAGCTGGCGCCAGGCCTCCCACTGCGACAGACCCTCGGCCTGAAGGATCTCCTGGCTGACGAAGTCGGTGAAAAAGACGTTGTCCACCGCCACCACCAGCACCCGGGGACGAAGGTCGTAGCGCTGGATCAGCTTCTCGGCCATGGCCATGCCCGAGCGGGGGAAGCCGAGGGCGTAGGTCTTGAGGCCGGTGGCCTGCTCGAAGCGGGCCACGAAGTCGTCGCGGAAGGAGAATCCAGCCCGGCTGCTGCCTACGAAGATCACCCGGGCCTGGCGCATGGGCTGCACGACCCCCTCCAGGCCGTGCAGGTAGACCAGGAAGTCGCTGATGGCGTGGCCGGCGTGGCTCTGGCGGGGCAGCTCGTCGGCCCGGGTGAAGAGCCAGCCCTTCAGACCCGGCAGCGTGTCGTAGCAGACCTGGCCGACGCCCGCAGTGAGGCCAAAGCCGACCAGGCCCACCAGCACGATAAGCAGGTTGGTCTTCCAGGTGAGCTTAGAACTGGAAGTAGAGGAAGGCATCCGATTGGCCTCTCAAGGTCAGGATGGCGTACAGCATGATACCGCACAGAAAGGCTTTCTCGTACTTGCCGGCCGGGTGGCTCAGGCCGGCCTCGATCAGGGCCGCCCGCAGGTGCATCAGCACGATGGGCAGCAGGAAGCTCATGGCGATGATCAGCTCACCCCAGCCGACCCAGGGGGTCTTGAAGACGGCCAGGTTGCCCAGCAGCTGCAGGGCCTCGCTCACGCTGGTGGCTCGAAAGAAGACCCAGGTCAGCAGGATGTAGGCCTGCACCACCAGGTAGTAGGCCAGGCGAGCCAGCCGGGAGCGGCCCGGGCGATTCAGCCCCAGGGCCCGCTCCACCGCCAAGCCCACCCCGTGCAGCAGGCCCCACATCACGAAGGTCCAGGCGGCGCCGTGCCACAGGCCACCCAACAGCATGGTCAGCATCAGGTTGCGATAGGTCTGCCAGCTGCCGTGCCGATTGCCGCCCAGGGGGATGTAGAGATAGTTGCGCAGCCAGCGCGAGAGCGAGATGTGCCAGCGGGTCCAGAACTCTTGCAGGCTCTGGGAGATGTAGGGCTCGCGGAAGTTGATGATGAGGCGAAAGCCCAGCAGATAGGCGGCCCCGCGTGCGATGTTGGTGTAGCCGGCAAAGTCGGCGAAGATCTGGCCCCCGAACAGGGCCGCCGAGCAGAAGGCCATGGCTGCGTCCCCGTTGGGACCGGCCGCCACCGGCCAGTGCACGTCCACGGCCGGAGCCAGGTTGTCGGCCACCACCATCTTGAGGAAGAAACCCGAGATCATCAGGTAGACGCCGTGCCAGAAAGTGACCCAGTGCAGCCGGCGCACGCGGTGGATCTGGTAGACGAAGTCGCGGGCCGTGGCGATGGGGCCGGCCACCAGCTGGGGGAAGAAGATCACGAACATCAGGTAGTCGTCAAAGCGCCTGATGCGGGTGATGGAACCGCGGTAGACGTCGATGACGTAGCTCATGGAGTGGAAAGTGTAAAACGAGATGCCCAGGGGCAGGATCAGGTTGAACCGGGGCACGTCTTGCTCGGGGACTCCCAGCAGCCAGCCCAGGCTTGCCAGGGCAAAGTCGAGGTATTTGAACACAAACAAAAGACCGAGGTTGAGGGTCAGAGAGATGATCAGGTAGAGGCGGCGGCGCTCGTAGACGGCCTGGGCGGCGATGAGCAGGCCCGAGACATAGTCCATCAGCACGCTGGCCAGCAGCACCAGCAGGTAAGCCGGCACCTCCCAGCTGTAGAAGATGACGCTCAGGAACAGAATCAGG
>QWHO01000314.1 GCA_021404945.1 bacterium CPR1 | reverse complement strand
CGATGCGGGCCTGGACCTGCGCTGCCGGTATGCAGCTTATTCGGCCGTGCAGTTGGGCCTGCACGAGCTGAACGGCAATCCCCGCTATGATCCTCTCGAGACCATCACCCATGTTCCCATGCCTGGCGACGATCAGATCACTTACTCGTTGCGCGTGGCCAACAATTACGAAGGAACCTACCCCAATCCCACCGCGGACGGGGTCACCGTGCCCAACGGCATGTGCTATATCACTGCCCAGGGCGACGTCAAAGGGATTCCAACCCTCTACAGCGCCGGCCTGGCCAGCATGGGCTGGCGCGGAGACTCAATGTTCCGCCACGCCGCCATCGGCACCCGGCTGATCACCCTCACCAATTCCACCACCGACTCCTATCGCACGTCCGCTGGAGTCATGACCGTGCTCGACCGGGATCGGCGGGGAACCGTGCTGACCAACTCCATCCAGCCCGACAGCCTGGTGCTCGACAACTCCATCGTCAAGGGCTACGCCGTGATCGGCCCGCTGGGCGATCCGGCCGTGGTCATCAAGACCGTGGGCACCGGCAAGGTCCTGGAGACCTTGCAGCCTGCTCCCCCCATTCGGGTCAATACCGGTCTGCGGCGCGTGCCGCGCTACATCCCTCCCTACAACCCCAACACAGCCACGTCGGTGCTGACCTTCACCAACACCGACCAGGTCGTCGAGCCCGGCGCCTACCAGTCCATCACCCAGGTGGGCGGTGTGCTGCGCCTGAAGGCAGGCGTCTACTACATCAAAGACTTTCTCGAGCTGCGCGGCGGGGCCCGGCTCGAGCTCGATCCCACCCAGAACTACGACGCTTATACCAGCCTCTACGTAGGCGAGCGGGTCAGTTTCCTGGAGGGCTCCACGGTCAACGAGACCATCGGGAAAGCCAAGGTGGCCGGAGGTGGGCTGCCAGGCGGCCCCATGACGTTGCGCCTGTTCTTCGTGGGCACGGGCGTCCCCGGCTTCTCCGAGCTCAATCTCCGGCTCGACAACAGCTCGCGCAGCTGGCTGGTGGCCGCGGGCAAGAACCTGAAACTGAACATGGACAACGGCTCCGAGCTCTGGGGCGCGATGAAAGGCTCCGAGGTGGCCCTGAGCAACTCTTCCAAGATCAATTACGACAAGGACCTCTATAACCAGCTCAAGCCGGGAATGATGGGCTGGTCCTTGCAGGGCTTGATGACCGACAGCGGCGACCTCCCCATCGAAGACACGGGCTGGGGCGAGTAAGTCGAGCTCATTCGCATGCGATCACGGCAATTTGACCACGTCCTCAGCCACGGAGGGGTAGCGGCGGATCAGCTCCGGGTCGTGGCCCGGGATCAGGCTCGGTCCCATCTCGAGCAACCGGCTCAAGGCATCCTCGCCGCCCAGGCGAGCGGCTTTCCCGATGGGTCGCCGCTCGCTCAGGTTGCGAAACAGGTAGGCATTGTCCGTGGCCAGCACAGTCTTGCCCAGCCGGACCGCCAGGCAGCCGGCGGTATGCCCTCCCATCACCACGACCTCCACTCCCGGGCGGACGGTCGTTGTTCCCTTTATCAACCGCAGCCTGCCGGCCGCCTCCACCTTGTCCAACTGCTCGAGATCTTCTCGCCGGTAGCCGTCTACCCAGCTCTCGTCGGAAAGACGAAGACGCATGTCCTCGAGCTCGGCCTGGCTCATCCAGACGCGGGCCCGCGGGAAGGCGGCCAGGTCGCCGGCGTGGTCCCAGTGGCCGTGAGTCAAAATCAAGTCGGTGATCTCCTCGGGACGCACCCCGAGCCTTTCGAGCAGGCGGGCCGGTGGGGTGAATTCGGTCAGCTTGAAGCGCTCGGCCATGGCCGGATCGCTGAAGCCCGTGTCCACCAGGCCCCATCCTTCGGCCGTCCGAAACGGAAAGACCAGCCAGGCAAAGTCGATCGGCGCGGGAGTCAGGCCCTGCATCAGGTAGGTACTGCAGGGCGTACGCCTCGACGGCCGGGGTCGTGCCGCGGGGCCAGAGCCACCAGGCCGCAGCCGCGCCCAGAATCACGACCAGGCCGGCCAGGCGTCTCAAGGCAGGCTCTCGTGTTGAAGGCCAGGGGCGCAGCCGGAACCCCCCTTGATACGGTTTTCCGGGTGCGCGACGCCCAACCGATTGTGCTGCAGGCCCGGCCGCCTGCAATATCGTGGGGGGGCGGAGGTTCCCTCCGACCCAAGGGGACTTCCAGACGCGGCTTCAATCTGCTTGAGCTTCTGATCGCTCTGACGCTCTTCATTTCGGTGACCGTAGCCATGGTGGCTGTCTGGCAGGCTCACGCCCGGGCCACGGCTGCGGCCCAGGATCGTCTGGTGGGCAACGCCTTCGCCGAGATGACCATGGAGAGCCAGCTGGCCCGGGGCTGGGCGGCCGAGGAAGTGCCCGAAGAGACGGTGACGGTGACCCACCTGGTGGATGGGGTGGCGGTGGAAGCCGAGTATCATCGCAGCTCGCAGGTGACCGACCTGGGCGGTGGCCAGCTCGGGCTCAAGCAGATCGTGGTGCTGGTCTGGTGGGAGCTGAACGGGCACCGCCGGGAAGTGCGCGTCACCGCCATGGTTGGCTGGCAGAGCTGAGGCTGTGCCCGTCACAACGAGCTGAGCCCCTGCTGATGAGCCCGACCCGAGAGAGAGACCGTTAGCGGCTTGCTGGTTCGGCTGGCCCTGGTCCTGCTGGTTTCTTTCTCGGTTTTCTGCATCGAGCTCAATCTTTACCACACGCTCGTCTTTCAATTCAGTCACGTGCAGGGCCTGCTGGGCATCTCGGTCACTCTGGCCGGGCTGGCGCTGGGAGCATGCCTTGCGGTCGCGTGGCCCTCGAGTCAGCCCGACCGGGCCACTCTGGCCGCCCTCTGGCTGCAGGGGCTCGGTCTCATCGCGATCCCCTGGCTGCTCAGCCTGGCGGTTCCGGTCGCGCTCTTGCTGGCACTGCTGAGTCTGCCACTGGCGCCGGCCGGTTTCCTGCTCTCGCGACTGTTCCAGGGGCCTCAGGTCAGCCAGCTGTATGCCGCCGACCTTCTGGGGGCGGCGCTTGCTGCCGTCAGCTTCGGCTTCTGGCTTCCCTGGCTGGGCCAGGAGGGCGCCTTCCTGGCCATCGGCTGCCTGCTTCTCGCCCTGGCGCTGCTCCTGCCCTGGTGGCGCGGTTTGACCCTGGTCTTGCTGGGCACGGCTCTGGCCCTCTGCCTGACTCTCGGACCCGGGCTCAACTTCGCTCGCAGCCTGGCCTCCCGGCCTCAGGAGTTCCCCGGCAAGGTCTTCAACCTCGTCCCTGGCTCTCTGGCCCGACGCGAGGTTCTGCATTCTCGCGCCGACGTCGTGCAACGACTCGACATCACTCCCGACGAGGGCTTCCTCAACACCTGGTACGACGGCTACGCGGTCGACATCATCCGCGACAACGACGGTTACCCGATGGACCGTCGCCTGGGAGGCGGCCTGGGCAAGAAGTCCCCTCGCACGCTGATCATCGGCACTGCCGGTCAGGGGGTGCTCAAGCCCGCCAAGCTGCTGACCGGCGATCCGAAGCTCATCACGGGCCTGGAGATCAATCGGGCGGTGGTGGCCCTGATGACCGGGCCGCTCCGAGAATACAGCCGCGATCCCTATCGCGACGTACCCCTTTTGATGGTGGATGGACGGACCTATCTGGCCGCCACGCAAGACCGCTTCGACGTCATCACCCTGCTCAATACCTTCACGGTGCGCAATATCAGCCAGGCGGTCGTTCCCAACTATCTCCACAGCGAGGAGGGACTGGCCGCGGCGTTGGGCCGACTCACCGACAACGGCTACCTGAGCCTCGAGGAGCGCAACCCCGACGGTCGCAGCCAGGCGGCCATCGACCGTTTCCTGGCCACGGTCACCTCGGCCCTGCGGCGCTCCGGAGTTGGCGACCCCGCCCGCCATCTGGCCATCTACGAATGGTACGGCAGCGAGGACTCGGCCGCCAGCCGCAATCGCGATGACTTCTTCGTCCAGATCCTGGTCAAGCGCACGCCTTTCACTCCCGAAGAGATTCAGTTTCTGCGCTGGTATGAGAAGCAGCCCCGCGAGGTCCCTCTCGACTCGGACCATCCCTTCAAGGGCCTGCCTCACATCCAGCTGGTGCACCTCCCCGATCAGAGCCTTCAGGGCCGCTACGCCCGGCTGGTGAGCAGCCGCATTCTTCCCCAGCGAACGGCCACCGACGATCGCCCCTACCTGCTGGGAGCTCGCGAGCGAGCCGAGGTTCAGCGCCAGCTGATGCGTCACAGCAGCCTGCTCTGCGCCTTCGTGCTGATCCCTCTGGTCATGCTGGGGCGAGCCGGTCGCGCCGGCCGGGAGGCCCTGGCCGTCTCGCTGGCCGGCTTCGCCAGCGGCCTTTTGCAGGCGGTGCTGGTGGGGCGCATGCAACTGTGGCTGGGCACTCCGGGGCTATCCCTGCCGGTGGTCGTCGGGGGCCTGCTGGTTCTGAGCGGAGTGGGCAGCTTCTGGCTCAGCCCCCAAAAGCGCTCCAAGCTGGGCCTGGCAGGGGGAATTCTGGCCGGCTACCTGGCTTTATGGTGGATCTGGATCCACGGCCTGGAGGTCGTGGCCGGTTGGAGCCTGAGCGGCCGGGTGCTCGGGACGCTCGCGGCCCTGGCACCCCTGGCTCTGGTTTCGGGCTACATCCTGCCCCGCGCCACCCGCGAGCTCGACCTGACCGAGAGCCCTGGCCAGGCCTCTCTGCTCTTTGCGCTGGGCTCGGCGGCGGCGGCGGTGGCTGTGCCTGTGGCCCTGGTCGTTTCGATCCAGGAGGGGATGGGCCTGGTCTACTGGCTCTCTTCGGCCGTCTCGCTGGCCTCGGTGCTGGCCTTGCGCCGCTGACTGAGCTCGTCTGCGGCCACCCCGATGGTCATGCAGGTCGCCACCAGGGCCAGCCCGCACCAGCGGGCGGTCACGGCCGGAAGGCTCTGCAGCGAGTGCAGGCCGAGCCCCACCACAGCGAACAGGATGGTGAAATGCACGTTGAACTGGAGCAGTGAGCCCCGACCCATCGTCTCCAGCACCGCCCACCGGGGGGAGGGCTGGCGCTCCACTCCCAGCACCGCGAAGAAGACGGTCAGATAGAGCAGGGCGTAGGCCGTGGTCCAGGCCAGGTAGGCCAGGCGGGGAGGGTGCTTCCAGTTGAAGAGCACCGCCTTCAGGTTCTCGGCCATGGCTGTTCCGGTCAGGGCCAGGAAAATGCCAAACAGTACGGCCGCACTTGCCAGACACACCAGCATCACCGGGAGGCGGCCCCGGCGGGCAAGTCGCGGGTAGTGCTCGCCGAGCAGCATTCCGAGCAAGACCGGCAAGAGCCAGGGCAGCACGGGAAAGACGTAGTAGCCCTGGCGACCCACCAGGATGGCCTGCAGGATGGAGTTGCTCCAGGTGTTGCTCTGCCAGGTGGCCGTCAGCCAGGCCACGAGCGACACGCACAGGGCCTTGCCCCACCAGGGGAGTCGTCGCCAGAGCCACAGCCCGGGCGGGGCCAGCAGCAGGACGATGGCGTAGAAGTTGAGGATCTCCACCCACTGGCCCAACCAGCGATATTGCAGGGCCATCTTCATGGCGGTGGTATTCTTGCCCAGGGCGGCCAGCTCGAGCACCACCAGCAGCTTGTAGGAGACAAAGACCAGAAAACAACGCCACCAGAGGCGGCGAGCCACGCGCTCGAAACTCAGGGCTCGCTCCGGGTTGATGTAGAGCACCCCCAGCATGAAGCCGAAGCAGAGGAAGAAGAGGGAAGGAGCCGCCTTGGCGATCAGCCAGGTCCACCAGTCGAACTGGCCCGGCTCGAGCTCCATGGCGGTTTTGGAGACGGTCAGACGGAAACCATGGTTGAAGAGCATGTAGACCAGCGCCAGCCCCCGACAGGCGTCCACGGCCCGGTAGCGGGGTTTGGAGACCATGGCCGGAAGCTTCGGCCCGGTTTGTCGGCAGCCTTCTCGAACGGTGAGAGGTCTTCAGGGAAAGCGCTTGAAGCCCATGGGATGGATCTCGGGCTGCAGCTGGTCAATTTCGCCTTTGCCGGCCAGGCCGCCGCAGCCTTGCGCTCAATCGGAGCACGGGCCGAGGAGGCTGGATTCAGCAGCCTCTGGGTCACCGACCACCTGCTGCAGATCCCCTTCGTGGGCCCTCCCGAAGCGGATACCCTGGAGGCCTTCGGCCTGCTCAGCTACCTGGCCGGCGTGACCGAGCACTTGCAACTCGGGGTTCTGGTGGCCGGAGTCACCTTCCGGAACCCGGGCCTCCTGATCAAGTCGGTGACCACCCTGGACCACCTTTCGCGAGGGAGGGCCTGGCTGGGCCTGGGGGCGGCCTGGTTCGAGCGCGAGCACTCCGCTCTGGGGATCGAGTTCCCTCCTGTGAAAGAGCGCATGGAGCGCCTCGAAGAAACTCTGCAGATCGCCCACCAGACGTGGTCCGGGCAGGTCGGTCCGTATGGCGGCAGGCACTACGGGCTGGCCGAGACCCTCTGTCGTCCGCTGCCCCTGCAGCAGCCCCACCCCCCGATTCTGGTCGGAGGGGGAGGCGAGCGGCGAACCCTGGCTCTGGTAGCCCGCTACGCCCGGGCCTGCAATTTGATGCGCTACGCCGGCCGCAAGGCGCTGGCTCGCAAGCTGGCGATACTGGACGAGCACTGCAAGAGTCTGGGTCGCGACCCGGAGAGTGTCGAGAAGACGGTGACTGTAAGCCTCAAAGAGGCCCCGCGCTTCAGTGGGGAGGGCTCCAAGAGCCCGAGCGAGCTGCTGGAGGACATGCACATGCTGTCTGAAATGGGCTTTCACACCCTGGTCTACAACTGTCTTTATGCCCAGGAGCCGTGGGCGCTGGAGGTCGTGGCCGAGCATCTGGCCCCGGCCGCCCGGCGCCTGCCGGGTTTCGTGGCCGGGAAGAAAGCTGCCAGCTCTGCGTCGAATCACTCATTGTGAACAATCGCTCGCGTCTGCCCGACCTGCTCTTTCTGGTGACCGCCACCGCCCTGGCGCTCTGGTTCGTGCTGCCGCGCACCGTGCCGCCGGTTCCCCCCGAGAAGCTCTTGCTCGGCACCTGGCAGATGCGAGACGACAATGAGCTCATCCGGGTGACCTTTCGAGAGGACCAGGTCGTGGAAGTGCGGGAAGGCGATGGCAGGGTCGAGAGAGCCAGGTATCGGGTCGACTTCTCGGTCACGCCAGCCCACTTCGATCTCCGGCCCGAGGGTGAGAACGCGAGCGTCCAGACCATTCTCGAGCTCACGCCCGAGGGCAAGCTGCGCATCTCGGACAACAACCCGGGCTCCCCTCGCCCGACCGCTTTCAAGCAGAAGACCTATCTCTTTACCCGGGTCGAGTAGGGCCCTGTTCTTGAGTTGACTCAGGGCTTGGGCCTATTTTCTGCCCCCGGTCTGCCCGAGGCTCTCTTTCAGCTTCCTTTCACGGGGGGGCGCGATGATGAGGTGGACTTAAGAAAGATGGAGGGACAACAACATGAATACGGTGAATCTTCCCACGTCCGTTGAAGAGCGGCTTTCGCGTTTTCGCAGCCAGGGCACTCTGGGTGAAGGGGCCGAGCGGACTCAGGTGGACGGCAAGGAGGCCGCCATCGCAATGATGATCAAGTTGCGCGATATCGCCGACGTTACAGCTCTGGACCAGGGAAAAGGCGACCGCGATACCGCCCCGGGACGGCTGGATGTGGCCCCCGACGTGGCCTCGACCGTCGCTCCGATGGGCTTCGGCGCGGTGAGCCGGCTGGTCGGCTCCTTCCAGGGCGAAGCTGCCGATCCCGACTCAGCGACGCTTCACTTCGAGGGTCAGGACCGCAGCAAGTACTACCATATGGAGTCCACGCCCAACGGCCAGGGCGGTGGACAGGTCACGTTCTACGAGTGCCTGTCCAAGGGGGACTCCGGCCTCATCCAGGCCAGCCGGTTCGACGTCAGCGGTCCGGGTGAGATCCACGGATATGCCGAGCAACTGATGGTGCCCTGGCACCTGGCAAAGTAGCCCCTCCCGACTGGTGGAGGCCCCGGTTCTCCGGGGCCTTTTCGTGTACCGTGCCTGGCGTTGCAGCGATGAGCGCCCGAGCTGCTCAGGGCAGCACCGTCCGGCGTCGGATTTCGTGGGCGGCGCGCTTGAAGTCGTCCGGCTGGAAATTCATGCCGACCCAGCTGTAGGTGACCCGGGCCAGCACCACGCTGCCATCGGGGTCGTGCAGGGCTCCGAACCAGGCCATTCCCCGAGCCCCGAGCCGGTCGAGGTGCACCAGATCCACCCCCTCGTGGGTCAGCCTGGTCCAGTCGCGCTTCAAGCTGCTCTCGGCGGCCCGCCGCAGCCGGGGAGCGCTCGAGCCGGCGGTCACCTGAACCTCCAGCCGGCTCTCGCCAAAGGGCTCGTTGCGGCGAAACTTGATGGAGCCGGACTTGGAGGTCCAGCGCGGACGGCTGCCGCGGTAGTCGGGGGGCACGAACACCTCCATTCCCAGCTCGGGCATGGCCACGTGGGTGCTACCGTCCTCCAGCTTCTGCACCTCCGGGGCGGGGCCCAGGCCAGCCTCTTCCTCTTCCCGAGGTTTCGGCCGCGCCTGGGGGTAGCTCGGCCTGAGCGGGATGTTCTGGGTGGGCTCCACCCGCGGTTTGGGGGTGGGCTTGGGGCTCGGTTTGACGACCGTCTTGGAGGGGCTGGGCCGGGGGTTCAGGGCCACCGGGGACGGGGCCTCGCGCAGCGTCGCGGTCGGGCTGGGCGTGGCGATGGCCAGGCTGGGACCGGGGCTCACCGGGGCCGCGGGCTTGCTGGACATGCGCCCGGCTGTGAAGGCCACCAGCATGAAGAGCACCACGCCTCCCGCCTGGAGGGCTCGGGGAGGGATTGAGAGCGGCCTGACCTGGGAGGGCGCGTCCGGAGCGAGGCTTTCGGGCGGCGCGGCCATGACCAGGGTCTGGTCCATCAAGGCCATGGCCTCTTGAGCCTGCATTTCGATGACGCTCGGGGAGGGGGCGGGTGCGGGCTCCAGCCCGGGCGGGGTAGGACTGGCTTGAGGCTCTGGCAGGGGGGCCGGGGCGTGCGGGGTTGGCAATGGTGTAAGTGGAGCCGGACTGACTTGCGGCGCCTGGGCCGGGACGGGCGCCTGCAGCGGTGATGGAGAGGGCGTGGCCGCGGAGCTTGCAGGTTGGGCCGGAGAGGCTGAGAGCTCAAGCCGGCCGGGAGCGACCAGAGCGAGCGGAGCCGGGCCGGGAGGCAGCGGGGAGGGCGGCGCGAGAGTGGCTTGCGGGGTTGGAGGGGGCGAAGCTGCGGGTTGGGCAGCTTGCGGGGGGAGCGGGGAAGGCGCGGGGGGAGGGCTGGCCGGAGGGAGGCCGGCTTGCGGAGCTGGCAGCGGGGAAGGCGCGGGAGGGCTGGCTGGAGGGAGACCGGCTTGGGGAGCTGGCAGCCCGGTCGGACCGGTCTGCGAGGCTCCAAACGGGAAGGGTGCGGGCGGTCGGGATCGTGGCGGCGCCTGGGAAGCTGACGGGGAAGGTCGGCTCTGCTCGCTGGAAAGCGGGGGCGGAGGGGCGGGGGGGGGGCGGGGGGGGGGGGGGGGGGGGGGGGGGGGGCGTGAGATCGGGAGCGGACGGGGCGCGCGGGGCAGGCTCCTCCGGTAACGTGGGCGCGGATAGCAGAGAGGCTCGTGCTCCCTGGGACGGTGTTGCGGGCCGCTTCTCCAGCCACTCGCCCAGGGCCAGACGCATTTCCACGGCGCTGCCAAAGCGCTCGGCCGGATCGACGGCACAGGCCCTGGCGACCAGTCTGGCCAGCCTGGCATCCACCCCGGTCAGCGGAGAGACGCCCAGTCCGTCTGGCTCGAGCCCCGAGAGCAGCTGGTGCATGATGACTCCGACCGCATACAGGTCGTGGCCTGGCTCGGTTCGCCCGGGCAAGCGCTCGGGCGGGGCGTAGACCGAGCGCACCGCTTCCGGGTCGAAGCTGCGAGCCAACCCGAGCCCTACCAGCACGAGGTTTTGAGTGCCCTTCTGGCGGATCAGGTTGGCCGGCTTGACATCGCCGTGCACGGTGGGCGGGTTGAGCCCGTGCAGGAGCTCGAGCGGCTCGAGCGCTTCCACAGCCAGGCGAGCCACTTCGTCGGGGCCGGGGTTGCGGGTCATCAGATCGACCAGGCTGTCCCCGCTCACGTAGTCCGAGACCAGGTAGCACACCCCATCCTCCACCGTCAGGTCGCGCACCAGCGGCACGCACGGGTGGTTGAGGCGAGCCAGGAGGTAGTTCTCGGCCATGAACTCCTCCAGCTTGAAGTGCCGGATCGCTTTGATGGCGCAGGGGCTCTGGCTGGAGCTGTCCTCCCCCAGGTAGACCGAGCCACCCAGGTGGCGCACCACCAGGTACTTTGCACCGATCGACTGACCCGGCATCAACCCCACCATGATGCGTTCGGCAGGTAGAAACCCAACCCTGGTTCACTGACACGCCCCTGGACCGGGCTCCAGGGAGAAAAGCACCCGAGCCCGTTTCCGGCCCGGCCTGGGAGCGGGAGCCTGCTCGCCCGGCCTGGAGGCGAAGCAGTCGTTGGGGGTGCCCCTCGTGAATCTGGTCGCGATTCCTCTCCCCTCAGTGCGTCTCGCCCTGGGCGATGCAGAGTATCAAGGCACCACTTGGCAGGGAGTGTCCATCGTGGCTCGCCTGAAAGAGGTCGTGGCTGTTTGATCTCTCTGAGCAAGGCGCGTGTCGATGGATTTCATGATGGTTGGCAGCCTTTGTCAACTTTAGTTATTTCGATTTTGTTGGCTCGTGGCTAAACTATTTTAGGTGTTCCGCCTTGTCCGAGAAAATGATTTTTCTCTGCAGAGAGGAGAGGGTGAAGGCTGCAGCGAAAGGGGCGAACTTGCCGGCTAGAATCGAAGAGTTCCGGCTTTTGCAGTTCCTGGCAACGAGCCAGACCAATCTGACCGGGGAGATCATCATGCATCACAGCACCGATACGAGAAGCAGCGCGGTTGCAGCCGCGCATTCCTGGAACGGCGAGACATCCGCCAACGGCAAGAAGCCCGAGCGCGTCGACCAGTTTTACGCCGCCGACGTGTTCAGCATCGGGGAGATGCGCCAGCGTCTGCCCAAGAACGTCTTCAAGAAGTTCATGAGCACCTTCGAGTCAGGTCATCCACTGTCGAGTGACGTGGCCGATGTGATCGCCTCAGCCATGAAAGACTGGGCCATCGAGAACGGGGCCACCCACTACACCCACTGGTTCCAGCCCCTGACCGGCAGCACGGCCGAAAAGCATGACAGCTTCATCGTGCCTGACTCTCACGGCGGGATGCACTTCAGCCTGAGCGGCTCGGAGCTGACCAAGGGCGAGCCGGATGCCTCCAGCTTCCCGTCCGGAGGCCTGCGGGCGACCTTCGAGGCCCGCGGTTACACCGCCTGGGATCCGACCAGCCCGGCCTTCCTGATGCGCGGGAAGAACCACGTCACGCTGGTGATTCCCACCGCCTTCGTCTCCTGGACCGGCCACGCGCTCGACCACAAGACCCCGCTGCTGCGCTCGATGGATGCGGTGTCGCACCACGCCATCCGCATCCTCAAGATGTTCGACTCCGCCGAAGGCGTCACCCGGGTGGTCACCACGCTGGGTTGCGAGCAGGAGTATTTCCTGGTGGATCGCCACCTTTACTATGCGCGGCCTGACCTCGTCACCTGCGAGCGCACCCTGTTCGGGGCCAAGCCGCCCAAGGGCCAGCAGATGGAGGATCATTACTTCGGCTCCATTCCGCCCCGGGTGCTGGCCTTCATGGCCGAGGTCGAGCGCGAGCTTTACCGCGTCGGGGTGCCGGTCAAGACGCGCCACAACGAGGTGGCTCCGGGCCAGTTCGAGATCGCCCCGATCTTCGAGACCACCAACGTGGCCTGTGACCACCAGATGCTCACCATGGAGACGCTGCGTCGCGTGGCCCCGCGTTACGGGATGCAGGTGTTGCTGCACGAGAAGCCCTTTGCCGGGGTCAACGGCTCGGGCAAGCACAACAACTGGTCCATGGTCACCAACACGGGCCACAACCTGCTCGACCCGCAGGACGATACCCATTCCAACACCCTGTTCCTGCTGTTCCTGTGCGCCGTGATCCGGGCCGTGGACATGCACGGAGACCTGCTGCGCTCCTCGGTGGCCAGCTCGGGCAACGACCATCGCCTCGGAGCCAACGAGGCGCCGCCAGCCATCATGTCGATCTTCCTGGGCGACATGCTGACCGACATCGTGGAGCAGCTCGAGAAGGGCACCAGCGCTCGCACTCTCAAAGGTGGCACGCTGGACCTGGGCTCCCGCACCCTGCCCCAGATCCCCCGTGACTCGGGCGACCGCAATCGCACTTCGCCTTTCGCCTTCACCGGCAACAAGTTCGAGTTCCGGGCGGTGGGCTCGTCGCAGTCGGTGGCCTGGCCCAACACGGTGCTGAACACCATCGTGGCCGACTCGCTCAACCACATCGCCAACGAGCTCGAGAAGCGCTGCAAGAGCGACGCCAACCCCAAGGCCAGGCGCGAGGCGGCTCAGAAAGTGATGCAGGAGATCATCCGCAAGCACAAGCGCATCATCTTCGGCGGCGACAACTACAGCGACGAGTGGCACGCCGAGGCCAAGAAGCGCGGGCTTGCCAACCTCAAGGACTGCACCAGCGCCATCCCGGCCCTGGGCAGCGACAAGAACGTCAAGCTGTTCGAGAAATACAAGGTCCTGACGCGCGAAGAGGTCGAGAGCCGCGTGCACATCTTCATGGAGAAGTATGCCAAGGAGCTCTTGATCGAGTCCGAGGCCATGGTGCTGATCGGCCGCCAGAACATCCTGGGCGCCGCCCTGGCCCACCAGACGGCCCTGGCTCACGCCGTCACAGCGGCCGAAGTAGCTGGGGTCAAGGCTCCCCAGCAGCGCAAGGCGCTCAAGGAGTTCGTGGAGCTCGTCGAGCGCTACGTGCAGGCGCTCGACAAGCTCGCCCGGGCCGACGACCATCACGAGCACGACCATCTCAAGTATGCGAAGTACATGAAGGAGAAGGTCCTGCCGCTCATGCACGAGGTGCGGTCTCTGGCCGACGAGCTCGAGACCAGGGTCTCGTCCGACCTCTGGCCGCTGCCTTCCTATCGCGAGCTACTCTTCGTGAAGTAGGAAGCGATCGACAACAAGAACGGCCGGCTGAGAAGACGGCCGTTTTTTGTTAGCCCTGCCAAGCTGGCCAGGGTCAAGCTTGTCCGCCTGTGCGTTGCCTGACCGTGACTGTCCTCGGGAGCTTGATCGGCCTGGCCCGCTGCATCGCCATGGTCATCGTCTGGAACGACCTGGCCGAGTCAGGAAACGTTGATATTTCCTGAATATTAGAGGTGAGATCTTCTTCGTTCACGGGATTGGAACAGGCAGTGTGACCAGCCCCAGATGAGGACTGAGTTAGCCCAGCATCTCCTCCACGTCGAGCGGAGCGGCCGTAAGGGCGCAGGGGGTCACGGTCTGGCCTGGCCGCAGAATCGTCAGGCTCTGATATTTCCAGCCGAAGAAACCCGAAGGGTCCTCGGCCGGCTCCCTGTAAACCTCGACCTGGCGGTCGGCTACGTTCAGGATCCAGTAGTCGGGGATTTGAGCTCGGGCGTACAGGCTGGCCTTCTCGGTGCGATCATAGGCCAGAGAGGTGTTGGCCACCTCGATGACCAGCGGCGCCCAGCAGGGTTGACGCTGGCCCATGCGGGCTCCTTTCCGGGGCACCACGATGAAGTCGGGCTCAGGCTCACTGATCCCCGAAACCTCGAGAGGGAGTTGAACCCGGACGAAGTGGTCCTTGCCAAATGCGATGACCAGCACCGTGGTCGTCGAGGCCACGGCGTCGCTGTGGGCCGGATTGTGTGCGCTCAAAGGAACGATGACCCCCTCGATCAGCTCGACACGCTCTCCCTCCCGGAGCACGCCGGTTTCGGCCATGCGGTTGTATTCGTCCACGGTGAATTGGCGCTGATGAACGTGCAGAAGCGTCATGGGTAAAGGATAGCGCAGGCGGTCGGACTGCGCAAGGACGAGGTGACGAGGTCCATCCCCTGGAGGCAGCGGCCGCTCAGGGGTCTTTGCGCGCCGGGCTGGAGCGGGGGGGTCAATTGATCGGAGGGTTGGACATGCTCCTCGCTGCCCAGAGGCGATCAGCCGCAAGCTGACTCTGGTGTCGAACCCAGAATCCTGGGCCATATTGATTTCGTTCCTGGTTTAGAGACCCCCGGAGTCCTGCAGGTCGAGCAGTCGAAACAGGTTGGGATTGCGGTTGGCCGGATTGGCCCGATCATCCTGGCCAGGGCGCGCTCGCGGGCCGAGCGCAGCTCCTGGGCAACCTCGTAGGCCATCGCCTGGGAGCGGGTGCGCTGGCTTTGAGGGCGCAAATTGACCATGGTCAGCCCAGGGCCGTGGTCAACAGGATCTCGATCAGCGAGTACCCCTGAGCGTCCCTCACCCGATCATGATAGCATACCCACGTCGCGAAACAGGTTTAGGGGCCTCCGATCCGAAGCCATCGCCTCGTGCTGAGCCTGCGTGGACTGGTCTTTCTGGCGCTGTTGACGGTCGGGGCCATCCTCGCCGACCGGTTCGAGGCGCCGCCATGGCTGGTGTTCATCCTCTCGGCGCTGTGCATGCTGCCGCTTGGCTCGGCCCTGGCCCGGGCCTCGGAGGATCTTGCCGAGCACATGGGCCCGGGACCAGGGGCCCTGCTCAATGCCACTTTCGGCAACGCCCCGGAGCTGGCGATCCTGTACATCGCTCTGCAAAAAGGTTTGCTCGACGTCGTTAAGGCCACCCTCTCCGGCTCGATCCTGGCCAACCTTCTCCTGGTCCTCGGTCTGAGCGCCGTGGTGGGGGGGCTGCGCTACAAGCTCTTGAGCCTTCACCCGCTGGGTGCGGCCGCCAACATGGGCACGCTCACCCTGGTGGTGGCCGCTCTGCTCTTTCCAGCTGTCTTCGCGGTCTTGCCTTCCACCGGAGGTCAATCGATGTCCACCCGCATCGAGGGTCTCAGCCTGGGCACATCGGCCACTCTGTTGCTGGTCTACATCCTGAGCCTGATTTTCATGTTCCGCACCCACTCCGAGCAGCTCAAGGACAGCGTCAAGCTGAGCGTCAAGGTCGAGCTGGCCAGACTGCGTGCCCACGCCCCGCCGCGCCAAGCCATCGCCTGGATCGCTGGTTGCGTCGCACTGGTGGTGATCCTCAGCGACCAGCTCGTCAACGCCACCGACAGCCTGGTGGACAGCTATCACCTTCCCCCCCTCTTCATGGGCGTGGTCGGGCTGGCGCTGGTGGGCAACGCGGCCGATTACTCCTCGGCCATCCAGATGGCCTGGAAGAACAAGCTCGACCTGGCCTTCCGGGTGGCCACCGGGGCGGCTCTGCAGGTGGCTCTCTTCGTGGCCCCGGTGCTGGTGATCGCCAGCCGTTTCACTGCTCACCCCCTGAATTTGAACTTCTCGCCCCTGGAGGTACTGTCGGTCGCCCTGGCGGTGGTCACCGTGAACGCCCACAGCTCCGACAATGCCTTCACCTGGTATGAGGGGGCCCAGCTGCTGGCGCTCTACGTGATCATCGGGCTGGCCTTCTTCTTTTACTGATAGAGCTCGCCGGCCCAGAGTCGGCGCGCAAACTCCGCGGCCGGCAAGATCTTGATACCGTCTTCAGTCCGCCTCGGCTCTGTCTCGAGGCAGACCAGCACGAGCTGGCCGACCTCGGGATATTCCTGGCGGAACTCGCGCAGGCCCTTCAAGTGCTGGTTGGTGATCGATCGGGAGGCTTTGACCTCCAATGCCAGCTCGGCGTCGTTGATTACGAAGTCGACCTCGGCGCCAGAGTGGAGCCGCCAGAAGGAAAGCTCGTCATATCGCTCTGTGTAGGAGCTGTAGGCCCAGAGCTCGTGGGCCACCCAGTTCTCGAAAGCCTTGCCGTACAGCTCCCCTCCGGGCTCGAGCTGACCGCGTTTGGCCAGCATGCTCACGACGCCCACGTCCGCGAAGTAAAACTTGGGAGCCTGCTGCACTCTGCGCCGAGGACGGCGCGTGAAGGCTGGCAGGAAACGCCCGAGCAGGGTGTCCACCAGGATCTGAAAATTCCTGTCCCGCTCAAGCCAGGAAATCGAGCAGTTGCTGGCCACCAACGTGGCTGCCCCCATGATTTTGACCCGTCTGGTCTTGCCCGGCATGCTCGAGCGCAATCAGGGTCACGTGGTGACCATCGCCTCGCTGGCCGGCAAGATCGCTCTCCCCTACGCTGCCGCCTACAGCGGCAGCAAGGCCGCTTTGCTGGCCTGGAGCAACTCGCTTCGTATCGAGCTTCGCCGCACCGGCGTGCGCTGCTCGCTGGTCACCCCCGGCTACGTCCTGGAGACCGGCATGTTCGCCAGCCGCCGAGCCACCCCGCCCGGTTATCTCAAGGCTGTCACCCCGCCCGAGGTGGTGGCCGGCGTGCTCAAGGCCCTGGCTGAGAACCGCGAGGAGGTGGTGGTCAGCGGGCGACCTTTCAAGCCCATGCAGACCGCTTACGCCCTGGCCCCCCGCCTGCTGACCGCGCTGCTCGAGAAGATCGGCCTCTTCGACTGGTTCGAGCGCACCTGTGACAGTGAGCAATCTGGCCTGTCCAAATCGTAACGCTTTGGAAACAGGGGGCGACTTCCCGGGGGATACTATCCGCCCATGAGCATCATTCCGCGTGGCCTGCCCCTGTCGGGGCCCGACTATTCCCTTCACATCCACAGCACCGCCTATGGCGGGCGAGAAACCCTGGTGGAGAAGCGTGGCAAGGAGCTGACCATCGACCGCCCCGGGGTGGTCGAGGACTACAAGATCACCCTCGGCCAGGACAGCATCTCGATCGAGAAGGGCAATGGCCACCGGGCCGAGATCCGTCGCGAGGGCCAGGGAGTCGTGATCGAGCGCCCCACCGTGGCCGTCGGAGATGTGGCCATCCGCTATGCCCCGGGCCGCATCGAGGTGGACCGCCAGGCGGCCTTTCAGGACGTGACCTACGAGATCTCCGAGGGAGAGCTGAAGATCCAGCGCGAGGCGGCCGGTAAGGACGTCACCTTGCGGCGTACCGAGGACGGATTCAGCATCGAGCGTCCCGGCTACCGCCCCGACCTGACCATCAAGCTCGATGGCCCCCTGGCCGAGGAAGGCCTGGACATGACTGTGTGGGCCCCCCGCCTGGGC